>JAOAAM010000699.1 GCA_026418875.1 Gemmataceae bacterium
AACTTCGGCGGATCGAGGATGACCATGTCGAACCGTTGCCCCTCTCGCTCCAACCGTGCCAACTCGTCGAAGACATCGCCGCGAATGAATGACACTTGATCGAGTCGATTTTCTCGAGCGTTGGCTTCGGCCAAGGCGATGGCCGACTCTGAGGCATCCAAGCCGATGACTTCCGTGGCCCCCGCCCGAGCGGCGAACAGGCCGAACCCGCCGGTGTAGCAGAAGCCGTCCAGCACCCGCCGCCCTTCGGCCAAGCGGGCAACAGCTTGTCGATTCTCCCGCTGGTCGAGGTAGAAGCCCGTCTTTTGACCTTCGCAAATGTTGACGTGAAAGCGCAGCCCGTTTTCTTCGATCAAGATTGGCCCGTCGGGCGGATCTCCCCAGAGAGGCCCGTCGTGCAACTCTAACCCTTCAAGTTTGCCAATCCCGCGCTCGGTGCGGACCACCATGCCCCGAGGGGCGAGGAGATCGGCCAGGATTTCGGCGAGCATCTGCCGCCGCTGCGCCAAGGCCAACGAGGTGAACTGGAGCGTGAGCCAATCCGCATAACGATCGACGATCAGGCCGCTGAGTCCGTCCGCCTCGCTGAAAACGAGACGGCAAGCCCCTCGCGAATCCCCCAGGCCAAGCAACTCGTGCCGCAGACGAATCGCCATCGCCAGCTTGTCGCGGAAAAAGTCACGGTCGAGGTGTCGTTCGGGGTCCCAACTGTAAAGTCGGGCCAGGATTTTGCTGCGGCTGTTATACAAGCCCCGGGCCACGAAATTCCCGGTGCTGGAGAGCAGATCGACCTCAGCCCCGTCCTCGGGCGATCCCTGCACCGAGGCCACCGCGCCAGCAAAGACCCATGGGTGCCGGGCGTAGAAGGGTTGGGCTTTCTTGGGCTTTAAGACAAGTTCGGGCATGACGGGTGGAATCAACTGCCGCCTTTCTGCACGGCCTCGAGATACGTCAGGGTATCGGCCAGCTCATCCCCGCTGCGTGAGGCCAGCAGGGCTTGAATGCGGAGAAGCAAGTCGGCCTTGTGGATGGGCTTGGTCAGGAAATCGTGGGTGCCGACATCCACGGCCCGCTCGACGTCGCTCGGCTGGTCCAAGGCCGTGACCATCAACACACCGATGCCCCGCGTCGCCGGGTCGCTTCGGATCCGTTTGCACACCTCGAAGCCGCTGATTTTCGGCATCATCACGTCCAAAAGGACGACGTCCGGCTTCCAATCGCGGACGAGTTGCAGCGTTGATTCTCCGTCCGTGGCAATCCGCACATCGTAGCCGGCGTCGGCGACGTAGGCTTCCAGCAACTCCGCGCCTTGGGGGTTATCCTCGGCAATCAGGATTCGGGCCGCTGAGGTTTCGCTCATTCTGAAATTATAGAAACGCAGACGTGGCCAACCGCCCTGTCGGCGGAAACGACCCGCGAGCCAATGCTTGACCCAAGCGCCATGAGCCAATGCTTGACCCACGCCCCGCCGCCGACCAAGATACCGCCATGCGAGCGGTGGACGTGATCCGGAAAAAACGGGACGGGCAGGCACTTTCTGCTTCGGAGATCGCGGCATTCGTTGAGGCAGCAACGAACGGTTCTTGGCCTGATTACCAACTCGCCGCCCTGCTCATGGCCATCTTCTGGCGCGGCATGGATGCAGCCGAAACGAACCTCCTGACCGAGTGCATGACGCGCTCGGGTCAAATCCTTCGACATGACGACATCCCGGGACCCAAGGGGGACAAGCACAGCACTGGCGGGGTGAGCGACTCCACCTCGCTGGTGCTGGTGCCTTTGGCCGCCGAGTGCGGCGTGATCGTGCCGATGATGTCTGGCCGGGCGTTGGGCCACACCGGCGGCACACTCGACAAGCTCGACGCGATTCCCGGCTTCCGCACCCAACTGACGATTCCCGAGATGAAGGCCGTTCTGCGCGATGTCAGGGCGGTTCTGATTGGCCAGACGGCGGAAGTCGCCCCGGCGGACCGTAAACTCTACGCCCTGCGCGACGTCACCGCGACGGTCGAGTGCATCCCGCTCATCGCCGCCTCCATCATGAGCAAAAAGTTGGCCGAGGGGATCGACGCTTTGGTTTTGGACGTGAAGTTCGGCGGTGGTGCGTTCATTAAAGACGCGGCGCTGTCGCGGCAATTGGCCGAGACGATGGTCCGCATCGGCCGGGCGCAAGGGGTCCGCACCCAGGCCGTTCTCACCGCGATGGACGCGCCGCTAGGCAATGCCATTGGGAACTCGTTAGAGGTGTGGGAATGCCGGGATGTGCTGCGGGGCGAGGGGCCGCGCGAATTGACCGAACTCTCCCTGCAACTGGCCGCCCGCCTCGTGCATCTCTCCGGTGTGACGGCTTCCCTGCCCGAGGCGGTTCAGCGGGTGCAACAGGTGTGGCAGTCCGGGGCGGCACTCGAGCGCTGGCGGCGGATCGTCGAGCGGCAAGGCGGCGATGCGAAATATCTCGACGACCCGTCCCGCCTACCTTTGGCACCCATCCGGCACACGGTCACGGCGGAGCGTGGCGGATATGTCACCGCCCTCCTCGCGGAACCGTTGGGGCTGGCCGCCATGCGTCTGGGTGCGGGTCGGCAACGTGCGGAGGACTCGGTCGATCACGGCGTGGGCATCCGCTTGGCCATCCGCGTCGGCGAAGAGGTGCGACCGGGGGATCGCCTTGCCGAAATCTGGGCACGCACGGAGTCGCAAGCCATCGAGGCGGCCACCGCCGTTCGCCATGCCTGCCGGATCGAAGACGCACCGCCGCCGCCCGAGCCGCTGATCCGCGAGACCATTGAGTGACGGCTGACGACGGCGCTTCGACAAACAGCGAGTGTCAGCGAACGACGGCGACTCAAACAGCCGAATGCCGACCAGCGAGACAACGTCAACGACCGAAAGACCACGAGCCAGGGCGATTCATTCGGGGGGAAAACTGGTGGATCTTGTCACGGCTGCACGACAGGCACGGGAGTTCGCCGTGGCGGACTACTCCGGCTTCAAGGTGGGTGCCGCCCTCGAGTCGGCCGATGGCCGGATTTTTACGGGCTGCAACGTGGAAAATGCCACCTATGGCTTGACCGTCTGTGCCGAGCGAGTGGCCCTGTTCAAGGCGCTCTCGGAAGGGATTCGTGAATTTCGCCGTGTGGCCGTGGTCGCCGACACCCTGGCCCCGACCCCGCCCTGCGGAGCCTGCCGTCAGCTGCTATGGGAATTCGGCGGCGATTTGGAGATCATCCTGGCCAACTTGGAGCGGGAGACAAGTCGGCACCAGCTCCGCGATCTGTTCCCATGGCCATTCGACTCCCGCTTGCTGCGTGAGGGGATCGCTCGCTCATGACTGAGATGGTTCACGTATCCCGGCATCCGTTGGTGCAGGTGAAAATCACCCGGCTGCGGGATGCCTCGACGGGGCCGAAAGAGTTCCGAGAGTTGGTTGCTGACTTGGCCCGGTTGCTTTTCATCGAGGCATCCGCCGATTTGCAAGTGGCCAGCGTGGAAGTTTGCACGCCGTTGGCGAGCACGCCGGGGCACACTTTGGCCGAACGTATCGGCCTGTTCCCGATCCTGCGGGCCGGATTGGGCATGGCGAATGCCATCCTGGATTTCGTGCCCAACGCCCAAGTCTGGCACCTGGGGCTGTACCGCGATCACGACTCGCTCGAGCCGGTCGAATACTACAACAAGTTACCGATTCGCTTGACCGTGGATCGGGCCATCGTCGTCGATCCGATGCTGGCGACGGGTGGATCTGCCTCGGCGGTGGTGGAGATTCTGAAACGGCACGGCGTGCCACGCATCCAGTTCCTCGCCTTAATCGCGGCCCCCGAGGGTGTGGCGCGAATGCGTCGCGAGTTCCCTGACGTGCCGCTGTTCCTCGGTGCGTTGGACAATCACCTCAATGCCTCTGGGTACATTGTCCCGGGCTTGGGCGACGCCGGCGACCGCCAGTTCGGTACGGGAACGCCGTAGGTCGTGGCGTTCACGGTACAAAGTGTTAACCCGGCCAGGGCAAAATTGTACCATTTCGGCAACATATTTCGATTTTTCGGAATTTTACGATTTTCAGGGTTGAGTAAGCTGTACCGCCGTCTTAGGCTGGACATGAAAGAATCGGGAGATTCCGCGACTGCAAAGACGTCAAAGTGAGCGGAATCGGAAATTCATGTGGTGGCGGAGATCAATGCCCAGTTGACCCCTCGCCAGGCTCGTAAACGGAACACGGCCCAAAACCACGATCACGGTGACTCGCTGCCCTTGGCGGTGCCCACCCGTCCGCGTCGAGACTATCGCCGCGTCAGGCACTCCCGGCGAGGAACCACAGCGAGCGATGTCGTCCACACCCGCGCATCGCCTGTTGTCAGACGCTCCCGAGGTCTGAGGAACAAGCGGTGCGGTTGACAAGCTGAATTCAGGAGATGCCGTGAGCAGTATCCCCCTCAACTGCTGGCAAAGCGCCCTCCGGCCGAACCGTCGCGGTCGGAAACTTGTGGCCAAGTCGAATATCCAAGTCGAACACTTGGAACCGCGTGAGAATCCCGTCGGCTTCGTCCCGTCGGAAATCTCGGGGCGAGTCTTCGTCGATTGCAACTTGAATCAGGTATTCGACCCCGCAGTGGATCGGCCGCTTGCCGGCGTGACGATCACCCTGACGGGCAGCACCGTCTTCAATCAGCCGGTCACCGTCACGACGTCAACTTCATCCGACGGCACGTACCAGTTCACCTCGTTGCTCCCGGGCAAGTACACGATCACCCAATCGCAGCCCGCGGAGTATTTCGACGGTCCCGACGTGCTCGGCACGATCGTGGTCGGACCGGACAACACACCAGCCCCGCCGGACAACTACGGCAAACTCGAGAACGACCGCTTCTCGGACATTTTCATCGAGACCGGGAACAGCCGCGGGCGCGAGTACAACTTCATCGAGTACGTCAAAAACTCGCTCAGCGGAACCGTCTTCCTCGATCTGAATGACAACGGCATCCAGGAGAGCGGCGAACCGGGCATCGCCGGAGCCAAGCTGGTTCTGACCGGAAAGAACGACCTCGGGGAAGCGATCAATCAGACGGTTTTCTCCGGCTCCGACGGCACGTACGCTTTCAGCAACCTCCGCCCCGGCGTGTACGCCATCACCGAGACCACGCCCGACGGTTTCATCGATGGCAAGGATTCCGTCGGCACGACGAACGGCAAGATCAACGGCAAGCTCGACGGCAACGACCGTATCGTGGAGATCAACCTCGGCGGTTGCATCTCCGGCATCGGTTACAACTTCGGCGAAATTCAGCGAGTCCAAGAGAGAAGCAGCATCTCCGGCTTCGTCTGGATCGACTGCGATCAAGACGGTGTGATCGATGACAACGAGCGTCGCCTCGCGGGCGTCACCATCACCCTCGACTCGCCCACCTTCGGGACTTTCACCAACACCACCGATGCCGCCGGCCGCTACGAATTCAGCAACCTGCCCGCCGGAACCTACAACATTCGCCAGGTGTTGGATGAGTCGGCCTTGGGCCTGTTCGACAGCAAGGACTACTTGGGTACTCCATTCGGCGGCGTCGTCGGTGATGATCTGTTCACCCAGATCGTCATCCCCGATGGTCCGGGACAGGCTGGCGTTAATTACAACTTCTCCGAGTTGGAGCCATCGACCCTTGCTGGTACGGTCTTCCATGACGTGAATGGGAATGGTGTGCGCGAAACCGGCGAAGCGGGAATTCCCGGCGTCCAGCTCGTCCTCACCGGCACCAACGATCTCGGCCAGGCCGTGACCCTGACGACCACGACGGATGGCAACGGAGCCTACCGCTTCGACAAGCTGCGGCCGGGTGTCTATCGCATCGATGAAGTGCAGCCGGCGGGATGGGAAACGACGAAGAACTCCGCCGGGCAGGTGTCACGCGGCAGCAGCACCCCGGAAACTCGGGGCACCGTTGTCGGCGACTCCATCGTCAACATCAACCTCTCAGGCTGCGAGAGCGGCGTGAACTTCAACTTCGGCGAGCGCAAAGTCGAAGTCCTGCGTAACAGCATCTCGGGGTACGTTTATCACGACGTCAATAACAACGGCATCCGCGAAGCGGGCGAACCGGGGATTCCCGGTGTCACCATCATGTTGCAAGGGACGCTGACGGGCGGCGGGTCCGTGGGCCTCATCACCACCACGGATGCCACCGGCAAATACGTGTTCAACGACCTGCTGCCGGGCGAGTACACCATCCTCGAAGTGCAACCCTCTGCTTACCTCGATGGCAAAGACGCACCCGGCACGCCGTTCGGCGGGACGGCAGCGATCGGCGTCGGGCAAGACAAACTGTCCAACATCGTCATCCCCACCACGGCCAACGGGGTGCAGGGGATCGAATACAACTTCGGCGAAGTGGGCGCGAGCATCTCCGGCCACATTTTCGAGGACTTGAACGACAACGGCTCGCGCGATCCCGGTGAGCCGCTGATCACCGTCCCGGTCACGATCACCTTGACCGGCGTTGACGACACGGGCGCTTCCGTCACTCGCACCGTCGTCACGACCACGGGTCAGTACAAGATCGACCAATTACGGCCCGGGCAATACACCCTCACCGAAAGCCAGCCCGTCGGCTACATCGATGGCAAGGACTCCGTGGGCACTCCGTTCGGTGGAACGCTCGTTGCTCCGGATAGCATCACCAACATCGTCATCGGCGGAGCCGGTGCGGGCGTGAACTCCGATTTCGGCGAAAGCAAAGTTGTCGAAGCCCGCCATAGCTTGAGCGGCTACGTCTTCAAGGATTGCAACCTGAATGGTCGGCGCGATACGGACGAGGAAGGCATCGCCGGCGTGACGATCACTTTGGAAGGCACGACCCGCGGCAACAATCCGCAGCCGATCTTCCGACAAACCACGACCGACGCGAACGGCAAGTATGTCTTCACCGACTTGCCGCCGGGAGATTACGTCATCCGCGAGATCCAACCGGCCGGCTATCTCGACGGCCCTGACTTCCCAGGGACGCCCTTCGGCGGACAGGCTGACCCGAGTATCGGGCAAGACCGCATCTCCAACGTCAGCATCCCCGACAGCGCCACGTCGCTCTCGGGCACCGAATACAACTTCGCCGAGTACAAGGGACAACTCTCGGGATTCGTCTACCAGGACAACAACGATAACGGCGTCTTCGAGGCGGGCGAACTCCCGATCGCCGGCGTTACCATCACCTTGACCGGCGTCAACGACCTGAATCAAGCGGTGACGCTCACAGCCGTGACCGATGCGACCGGCAAATACCAGTTCACCGGCTTGCGGCCCGGCAACTACACGTTGTTTGAAACGCAACCACCCGGCTTCCTCCAAAGGAAAACCAGCATCGGCACCGTCGATGGTTCCCCACGGGGACAACTCGGTGGTGAGGATCGCATCATCAACATCACCGTCGAGGGATGCACCAGCGGGATCAACTACAACTTTGGCGAAGTGCCCCCCGCCAGCGTCTCCGGTTATGTGTACCAGGACATCGGAAACGGAACGCCCGGATCGCCAGGGTACAACGATGGCATCCGGCAAGAGAACGAGCCGCAGATTCCGGGCGTCACGGTCGTGCTCACCGGCGTCGACAATCGGGGCAACCCAGTGACCCTGACCACGACCACCGGGGCGGTGCCCGGACAGGGGGCTGGCTACTACGAGTTCAAGAACCTGCGGCCGGGAACTTACACCATCACCGAGACTCAGCCGCCCGGCTTCCTCGACGGGAAGGACACCCCCGGCACGCCGCTCGGGAGCAATGCTCTCATCAACGACACGATCAGCAACGTGGTGTTGCCGGCTGGGTTCAATGGCCGGGACAATAACTTCGGCGAGTTGCCCACCGGCGGTGTCCTGCAAACCGCGGCCGTCATCCGCGGGTTGGTCTACATCGACACGAACCAGAACGGCACGCTCGAACCCAGTGAAACCGGCCGAATCCCTGGGGTGACCATCCAGTTGTTCCGTTCGACGGATTTGACCACGCCGATCGCCACCACCACCACGGATGCCCAAGGTCGTTACGAATTCCGCATCGACGCGCCGGTGCCGGGTGATTCTTATGTCATCGCCGAGTTGCAACCCACCGGCTGGTTGCAAGGCGGAACCAACGTAGGTACGACGTTTGGCGGCGTGGCCCAGCCGGGAGCGCCTCTGGGCAGTTCCGGCATTCCCGTGGATCGCATCACGCAAATCACGATCCCGTTCATCCCGCCGAACACGACCGTCGTCGGCGAGAATTACAACTTCGGCGAATTCCGAGCGCTGCCGCCCCCGGGCAAGCGGCGGTTCCTGGCGTCG
>JAOAAM010000539.1 GCA_026418875.1 Gemmataceae bacterium
GCCTCTCGGCTGGCGCAGGCTCTTCGTGATGTCGTCGAGCAGGTCAAGCCCTGCTCGGAGTGTTTTAACTTGACAGATGGCGACCTTTGCGACGTGTGCCGAAACCCGAGCCGCGATCGGTCGGTCATCTGCGTTGTGGAATACCCGAGAGACTTGGCGATTTTCGAGCGATTGGGCACCTACAAGGGCGTTTACCATGTGTTGGGCGGACGGTTGAACCCGCTGGAGAACGTCGGGCCCGATCAACTGACTTTCGATGCTTTGGCTCGGCGAGTTCGCTTGGGCGGCGTGAACGAAGTCATCCTCGCGACTAGCCCGACGACGGAGGGTGATGGGACCGCGTTATTTGCCAGTAACCTGCTGGCGGGCACGGGAGTGAAAATCACGCGGCTTGCCCGCGGCTTGCCCTCCGGAGCTTCGCTCGAATTGGCCAACACCCAAATGTTGCGCGACGCCTTGGAAGGACGTCGCAGTTTCTGAGGAAAACGAGAGCGGACGGTCATGGCACAGCTCGGCATGTCCATGAACTTGCAAACGGTCCAGAGGCCCGAACTCCGCCTCGGACCACGCATGATCCAGGCAATGAAGATCCTGCAATTGCCGATCATGGAGCTTTCCGAGCGCATCGAGCAGGAACTCGAGGAAAATCCCGTTCTAGAGCGTGTCGATTTGAGTGAGACAGCCGAAGACGAGGAACCGGCCCCTTCCGCCGACGACGATTTCGACCCGGACGGCCCTCTCGTGATCGATGACGACTCGGCTTTAGACTTCAGCCGTCTGGAGGCCCTGAATCGCGATTGGGAGGATCATTTCAACGAGGAACATCGTCCCTCACGCAATAGCGTCGAAGAGGAGAGTGAGCGAAAGCACGACGCGATGCAAAATATGCCGTCGCGCCCACCCTCGCTACACGACTACTTGCTTGAGCAGATCGCGTTCCTCGACGTGGATGCGGAATTCGCGGACCTTCTCCGCTATGTGGTTTCGCACATCGCTGAAAACGGTTGGCTCGGCAGCTATTCGTCGGTGGATGAAGAAGCGAAAAACGGCAGCCGTCGCAAGCCGCAGGTCGTTTGGGTTCCGCTGACCATCGAAGAATTGGTGAGGAACTATCCCCGAGTTGTCAGCCGCGAGCAGATGGAGAGCGCTCTGCTGACCGTTCAAAGCCTGGATCCTCCGGGGGTCGGCGCTCGGGACTTGAAGGAGTGCCTGCTACTCCAGGTGGAGGATGACACGCCCCATGCCGATCTTGTGCGCCTGCTGATCCAAAATCATTTGGACGACGTGAACCACAACCGGCTCCCGGTCATTGAACGGAAGACTGGGCATTCGTTGGAGGCAATCAAGTCGGCCATCGAGGTGCTGCGTGGCTTGAATCCGAACCCCGGCTCGCAGTTCGCCGCCAAAGCAACGCACTACGTCGTTCCGGACCTGATCGTCGAGCGAAACCACAAAGGCGAGTACGAGGTGCGGCTGACGGACGACTGGTTGCCCGAGGTGCGGATCTCCCGTCGATACCTCGAGATGGCCCGGCAAAAGGGACTCGATCGAAAGACCAAAGAGTACCTCCGGGCCAAGATTCACTCGGCCGAATGGCTCACCGATGCCATCCAGCAACGGCGGAACACGCTGCTGAAAGTCACCAAGGCGATCATTGAGCATCAGCGGCCCTTCCTGGATCTCGGACCAGACCACATCAAGCCGCTGAAAATGCAGCAAATCGCCGACCAGGTCCACGTGCATGTGACGACGGTCAGCCGCGCTGTTGACGACAAGTGGGTCCAGACTCCGCGGGGCTTGTTCCCGCTGAAGAGGTTCTTCGTCGGCGGGAAAGAAAACCAAATCACGGGTGAGGATGTCGCTTACGAAACGATCAAGACCAAGCTTCTCGAATTGATTGCGGCGGAGGACAAGGCGAACCCCCTGTCGGATGACGAACTCGTGAAGCGGTTGAACGCGGCAGGCTATCCCGTCAAGCGGCGGACCGTCACCAAGTATCGGATGATGCTGGACATCCCCTCGTCACGACAACGCAAAGAGTGGGCTCGTTAAATCGAACTTCTCGGGCGCCAATCACCGCAGTCGGGCGTGTCTGCCGATCCGGCCCATGGCCACGCAGAGGTTCTCGTGGCGAATCCTGAACGAGACGCAACAATGTCTACGGAAGAAGATCAGATCCGACTGGGCGGCGGCTTGCAGGCCATCGAGCGTCAGCACCGCAAGGGCCGACTCACGGCCCGAGAGCGGATCGCGCGGCTAATCGACCCCGGTACGGAGTTTTTCGAGCTGGGCTTGTGGGCGGCATGGGGCATGTACCGCGAGTGGGGCGGGGCTCCTGCCGCGGGAGTGGTCACCGGCGTCGGTCGCGTCGGCAACCGCCTTGCCATGATCATCGCCAACGACGCAACGGTCAAAGCGGGTGCCTTTTTCCCGATGACCGTCAAGAAGGTGCTCCGCGCCCAACGCATTGCCATGGACAACCGATTGCCGCTGATCTATCTCGTCGATTCCGCGGGGGTCTTCCTGCCGCTTCAGGACGAGATTTTTCCCGACGAGGACGACTTCGGGCGAATCTTCCGCAACAATGCCGTCATTTCGGCGATGGGAATTCCGCAATTCGCTGCCATCATGGGCAACTGCGTGGCGGGCGGCGGCTACCTTCCTGTCTTGTGCGACAAACTTTTGATGACGGAAGGCAGCGGTCTGTACTTGGCCGGCCCGGCCCTGGTCAAAGCGGCGATTGGCCAAACGGTCAGCCACGAGGAGCTTGGCGGTGCCGCCATGCACGCAACTTTGAGCGGCACGATCGACTTTCGCGAGAAAGATGACCCCTCGTGCTTAGAGCGTTTGCGACGACTCGTCGATGCCCTGCCCTGCGACCAATCCCGGGTACGCTTCGATTTGCCGCCGGGCGTGTCGGACGTGCCGGTCGCCTCCGGCGAATCCGACGTCCGCGACCTGATCTCGGCGCTGCTCGATTCCGGTCCGTTTGATGAGTATAAGGCTGAATTCGGCAAAACGATCGTTTGCGGCTATGGTCGGCTGGGCGGGTGCCCGGTCGGTGTGGTGGCAAATCAAAGAATGCGATGCAAGTCGCCAAAGGGGCCGATTGAGTTTGGCGGAGTGATTTATGTCGACAGCGCCGACAAGGCGGCCCGCTTCGTCATGGATTGCAATCAAAGCCGAATTCCTTTGCTCTTCATCCAAGACGTGAACGGCTTCATGGTGGGCAAGGAAGCGGAGCAAGCAGGCATCATTCGCGCCGGTGCCAAGCTGGTCAACGTGGTCTCGAACAGTGTCGTTCCGAAAATCACGCTGATCGTGGGTGGTTCGTTCGGTGCGGGCAACTACGCGATGTGTGGCAAAGCCTTTGACCCCCGCTTGATTTTCGCCTGGCCGACCGCCAAGTACGCCGTCATGGGCGGAGAACAAGCCGCCTCGACTTTGCTAGAGATCCAAGTTCAAGCCTTGCAGCGGGCTGGTCATGAGCCGGATGCTCGAGAATTGGCGGAACTACGGCAGAGGATCAAAGCGAGTTACGACGAGCAAATGGACATTCGCTATGCCGCGGCTCGACTGTGGGTCGATCAAATCGTCCAGCCCAAAGACACCCGCCGTGTGCTTCTCCACGCCCTGGAAATCGCGACCCGTCACGACGACGGTCGACCATTTAAGACCGGCGTGTTGCAAGTTTGAACCAAGGTCACTCCTCGCGGACCGTTGTTCGGCCCAAAGCCACGTCGAATTCGCTTAAGAGAGGAACGAGCATCGCCGCGATGGCGAATCCGAACGACCCGGCGATGACGAGGAAAGGTAACAGCGGATCCGTCGATTCTTGGCCCCGCGGGTCTGCGATAATGACGTTGGTAATCGTGTAATACATCGCCAAGGGGCAGAGCCAAGCCGCGACGGTGAGAGCCCCCGAGGGGCGGTTGCCGCTCAGAACCCACCATAGGCC
>JAOAAM010000540.1 GCA_026418875.1 Gemmataceae bacterium
CCATCGCATCGGCCAAGGCGGGTTCGTCCCGACCGAAAAGCACATGGCTCGAGGTGCGCAAGGTCAATCGGCGCATCTCACGCGCCATGTCAACGGGTCGATCCGTCGGCCAGGAGTCGATCATGGCTTGAGTGATCGCGACGGCGGCATCGCGGTAGCCATCGACCGCCTGCTTGGTGAAGAGCGGCATGACCAGTTGCCGCTGCTGTCGATGCTCGTCGCCGTTCATTGCGGTCAGACCGTGGCGGATGCGGCGCAGGGCCGAGTTCGGCGGACCTCCCGCCGTCTGCGGCGTGGTGCGGAACGTCGTCGTGTCTCCCAGCACCAAGCGGTTGTACTCGGGGCCGAAGGCGAAGACGCTTTTCTGCCCGGGTCGCCCCCACGGGAGCGGGTCGCGGGCGATGCACAAGGTTGCCAGCCGGTATGCCCCGCAGAGGCATCCCACCGCGTCGAACACGAAGCGCAAGAACCAAGTGAAAGCGTCCGCCCCGGAGGTTTGATGGACGGACTTGGCAGGTCGAGGACCGACGTGGGCTTTCATGAACTTTCCCATCCGTGGGGACTCGGAATGGCCAGTACCACGCCGAGCGGCTCCATCAAGCGATCTCCGTCAATCAACTTTTTGCACAAACGGATTCCACACGCTCATTCAACAAGTTTATTCATCAAGCTGGCCATCTCCACGGCCGCTCGCGCGGCCTCGTAGCCTTTGTTGGCATCATTCGGGCCGGCGCGATCCAGCGCCTGCGCCTCGGTGTCACACGTGAGCACGCCAAAGATCACCGGCACACCCGACCTCAGCCCCGCCTCCAAGATGCCCTGCGTCGCCCCTTGGCAGACGTACTGGTAATGGTCCGTATCGCCTCGAATCACGGCCCCGAGACAGACGACCGCGGCGTACCGACCCGTCTCCGCCAACCGTTTCGCCGTCAGCGGCAATTCAAACGCCCCCGGAACCCGCACCACGTCGATGCGATCCGCACCCACGCCGCATTCCTGCAAGCCGCGCAGCGCTCCGGCCAGCAAGCCGTCCGCCACGTAGGGGTTGAACCGTGCGGCCACCACGGCGACGCGGCCCGAGGGCAAATGGAGACTCCCTTCGATCACTCGCATGACGCCAAGCCCCCGGGAAATCAACTCAACTCATGAATCAACTCAAATTCATGCTGTCGAGGAACTCTTCGTTACTCTTGGTTTTCGCGAGTCGGGCCGTAAGCAGTTCCATCGCCTCGACGGGGTTCATGTCGCTGAGGACCTTGTGCAGCAGGTAGACTTTCTTCAACTCGTCCTCGGTACGAAGCAATTCTTCTTTGCGGGTGCCGCTGGCGTTGATGTCGATAGCGGGCCAGACGCGCTTGTCCACGAGGCGGCGATCCAGATGCACCTCCATGTTGCCGGTGCCTTTGAATTCCTCGAAGATCACGTCGTCCATGCGGCTGCCGGTGTCGATAAGGGCCGTGGCGAGGATGGTGAGCGAGCCGCCTTCCTCGACATTGCGTGCGGCACCGAAGAAGCGCTTGGGCTTGTGCAAAGCGCCAGCGTCGAGGCCGCCGGATAGGTGTTTGCCGGTGGTCGGCTGCTCCGGGTTGTAAGCTCGCGCCAGCCGCGTGATGGAATCCAGCAGGATGAC
>JAOAAM010000547.1 GCA_026418875.1 Gemmataceae bacterium
GTGTATAAGAGACAGCGGTGGATGATCCCTTGTTTGTGAGCGCGATGCAAACCTTGGCACACTTGGACCATGATCCGCTTCGCTTCGTCTTCGGGGATTTTGCCCTCGCGCTCGATGCGAGCTCCCAGCGACTCGCCGTCGACGAATTCCATCACCAGAAACGGGTTCGGCGGGGTCTCGCAGAATTCGATGGCTTTGACGACGTTGGGATGGTCGATCTGCCGGGCGACGTTGAATTCCCGCTTGAATCGTTGCAACAGGATGGCATTTCGGGCCGCACTACTGGCGATAATTTTGATGGCGACAATCAAGCCGTCCTCGCGGCGGCGGGCCTTATACACGGTACCCATGCCGCCTTCGGCCACTTTCTCCAGGACGTCGTAGCCGGTGATTTCAGGCAAGGTGGCTTTCGTGGTTTCGATGGACATCCCGGCACCGGATCACAGGTCGTGGGGAGGATACTCCGCGCGTGTTCTGTATCCGCAACTCTTCCGCCTTTGCCAATTCTAGCGTGTAATTGGCTTCCTTGCTCGTCGAAATCTTCTGTTTCCGCACACTGCCCCGGTTGTTTCTTCGGTTTGTTCCGACGATTGTGGCAATTGAGCACATTGAACAGGCAAAATCTATCGAGGGGGGAAGCGAATTTGCTTGTCAACAGTGGACGCATCGTTCAGAATCAGAAGATAGTAGAGTCCATCGTCGGCGGGTATTTGGCCGTCGATTGGTCCCCAACGGGGATGCGCCTCCATGAGTACGTTGGGCAAAGTGCTTCTCTTCTTAAATTTGTTGGTCGCCGCCGGCGTGATGGTCTTGGCCGGAATGGACTACGGAGCGTTCCGCACCGTCCGGCGTGCCGCCTTCCTGCATGAAGTCACCCTGATCGGGTTGCCCGTCGACAAGGACGACATCCACAGCGAATTCCCCGACGACCCCACGACCGAAAAACTGACCCCAGCTGTGCTCGCCGATCTGTTCAAAGGCAGCGACGGCGGCCAAGATCTCGGCGGACCGCCCGTTGCGACCGTCTTGGACGAGCTGGAGCGGGTGCGACGGAAGGTCGCGGACAACGTGAACAACGCCGGCAGCTTGGACCAGCAAAAGCAGAAGATTCGCGGCTACCTCTTGCCCATGGCCCGGGACGTCGCTGAGCGCGATCGTTTGAAAAAATTGATCGACGAGGGGAAGATCGCAGAGGCGTTGGAGGATCTCGATCGCCGTTTCGCAGAGGCGAAGTCGCCCCCCGGCGGTGATGCCCAACGAAACCGGCAGAATGTTCGGCAAGCCACCGCCCGCTTGCTCGTGAATCTGAATGCGGACCCTGCCTGGCAGGATCGGGTGCGCTTGGTCGTCGGGATTGAAGCGGCCGCGGCGGCCTTAGATCATTGGGCCCACGTGCAAGAGCAGCTCGCAGCAGACGTCAAGTCAGCCATCATCCGCGATCAAGGCAACTTCCTCGCCGACTACCACGAGTTGCTCCGCCGCATCCTCTACGAAAACGAAAATGTCCAAGAAGCCCAACGAATGCTTGCCGACGAAAAGGCTCGAGTGGCCCGGCGGCAGACAGAATTGCAACAGCGAATCACAGAAGTGCAACGAAATATCCAAGAGCTAGCTGAACTGACCACCGCGACCAATACCGAGATCGCTCGTTTGGAAGCCATGCAACGCGACCTCTTCGCCTTGCAACAGCGATTCGGCTTGGCACTCGAGGAAACGTACAAACTGGATGAAAAGTTGAAACAGATGCAGGGCGGCTCCGGTCGGTGAGAGGCTGGTTGAATACGCGAGAGAGGCCCGCAGGATCGACGCCATGTTCACATTCATCGGACGATTCTTCGTGCTCCTGGTGTTCGCGATGAGCCTGTTTGTGTTCGCCGGAGCGCTGGCAGTTTACGTCAACCACGTTCCGTGGAAGAGCACGAATCGGGAGCGACCCGGCGTGATCGACCGTCTCGAGTCGCGGATCAAAGAGGCGGGCGCGGCCCGCATGGCGGCCGAGGAACGCTATCTGAAAGCCTTCAGCGAGTTGGCCCAAGTCGAACAACAGCGGGGACAGCGACTCGCCTTCTATCAAAAGAAGCTGGAACGGATGCGGACCGGGTTGGACGAACAGGGTCAACCGGTGGCAACGCCGGTCGAGGAAGTCAAACCCGGTGCCGATGGGCTGATTCCGTTGCAACTTCAAGGTGGCGACGCCGACGTGATTCGCTCTAGGGGCGAACCTCTGCAAGCGCTGGCGATCCTGGAGCAACAATTGGCGCTGCGGAACGAAGAACTCTTGGCCGAGAAAGCCAAAGTGGAACAATTGCAAAAGCAACTCGCCGACTTGACGACCCAAATGCAGGGCAACGGTGGGGACGTGGTGGGATTCATCCGCCAGAAAGAGATTCAAGTCGAGGCGAGGCAAAAGGCGTTGGCCCAGCAGGAGCATTTGAAGCCGGAGTTGGCCAACCGCTTCGCTCAGGCGACGATCATCCTGAAGCGGGAGGCGGAGTTGCGGCGACGGTTGAATGAATTGGGGGCTCCAACGACGGCGAAGTCGGCCCCGGCGCGACCCTAGGACAGGTTGCGCTTGACTTTCGCGGCAGCAGTGGGCATAGTTCCGCGCCTCGGGGGAGATATTCGGGGCGCGACGGCAGACACGAGGACGCATCGGAGCATCGAGTCCCGCGCCCCGCGGGAATTCGTGGGGCGTCTTCGGTTATGACAGCGCGCGGCAAGGTATTGGTCTTCTTCAACGTGCTATTC
>JAOAAM010000552.1 GCA_026418875.1 Gemmataceae bacterium
AACGGCATGGCTCGCATCCGCTCCGGTCAGGGATTCACCTTAGACGAGGGCGATGCAGCAAATTGGGGTGGTAACGCCTCGGCTTGGCGCGACTCGACCACAAATGACCGCGAGGCGATCCTCTTCGGGACCTCGATCTCGGTTCAAGCGAATCCCCGGATGCCCTCGGGAGCCTGCGATGGTGACCGCGGCCAGGATCGTCACGCTCCGCCGGAGTTGCTGCCGCCCGTGGACGCGGCGGTGGATGAATTGCCTTGGGTCGAGTCCGGCGTCGTCGCCAGCGGCTCGTCGTCCATCCTGGCCGCTTGGCTTGACGAGGCGGGTGACTGATAGAGTCGGTTTCGATAGGTTGGCGATGGGGCCGAGCCAGTGTCGCAACTCCACGACGACTCGGCTCGGCTCGACTCGGCCCGGCTGGGCTGGGCTGGGCTGGGCTCGGCTCGGCTCGGCTCGGCCCGGCCCGTTGTCTAAATCAATTCTTCATAATTTCCTCTCACGAAATGCCCCGGCGATCCTTACGCTAACAGCGACGATCCAAGTCGTTGGGGGTCCGCCTTGAGGGGGGTTACGATGAAGTTTCGCGGTCGATTGCTGCTCACGATCGTGACGTTTGCAGCCATCTCGTTCCTGTCTGGTTGTGCAGAGAGTTCGTCGTCGTCGGAATCCAAAGTGACTCGGCTGAACGGTGGTGGGGCCACCTTCATCCAGCCCATCATGGAAGAATGGGCCCATGCGTACCACCAGGCGACCGGCATCGAAGTGGACTACCAGGCCAAGGGGTCGGGGAACGGCATCCAGCAGATGACGGTACGGACCCTCGACTTCGGCTGCTCCGATGCCCCGATGAAGAAGGCCCAACTCGAAGAGGCCCGGGCCAAAGGCGGCGAGGTGCTGCACATCCCGCTGATCATGGGGGCCGTGGTCCCGATCTACAACCTGCCCGGCGTGGATCAAACACTCGTGTTCGACGGTGCAGTTCTCGCAGACATCTACCTGGGCAAAGTGACGAAGTGGAACGACCCGGCGTTGCAAGCGCTCAACCCGGGAGTGGCCCTGCCCGACCTGGCCATCTCCCCGGTCTACCGTGCCGAATCCAGTGGCACGACCAACATTTTCACGGAATTCCTGGCCAAATCGAGTCCCGAGTTCAAGAGCAAGGTCGGAGCCAGCACGCAGCCCTCTTGGCCCAAGGGAGTCGGCACGGGAGAGCGGGAAAATGCCGGTGTCGTCGGTCGGGTCAAGAACTCGCCCGGCACGATCGGGTACGTCGAAATCCGCTTCGCCAAGACCAATCAAGTGCCATTTGGCGCGGTCAAGAACCGAGCAGGGAAAGCAGTGTTGGGCAATCCCGCATCGGTGACGGCCGCGGCCAGCGCTACCATCAACCTACCCCAGACCGAGGAACCCTATTCGCTGCACGAGTTGACCTTCTCCCTGACCGATGCTCCGGGCGAGGATTCGTATCCGATCAGCGGCATGTCCTACGCCTTGATCTACAAAAAGCAGAAAGCGGCCTTGGGGCGGGCCTTGAAGGATTTCCTCTCCTGGTGCGTACAAGATGGACAAAAATATGCAGCCCAGTTGGACTACGCACCGCTCCCCGAAGCTCTGGTGAAGAGGATCGAGGCGCGTTTGGAGCAGATCGAATTGGAGCCTTGAATCAAAGAAGGCTTGTCGGTTGGTTGGTGAATTTACACTCCCCCACCCCTTCGGTAGCTGAAGCGGGGCCGAGGGGATGTTGGATCGGTGCGTCGATGGAATTTGGACCGTGGCGAAGCCGCGAGGCGAACCAACTAGGGAACCGACGGGACGGCCAGCGGTCTGAAGTGAATCGGTGTCAACAACAAGTCCATCCGAGGGGCGGATGTTGAGACCGCAACGGTGAGGCGATGGCATGGCGACAGCGGTGATCCCGAATCCAGCACAGGAGAGGCGACGGTTCTTTCACCAATGGGGTGACACGGTCTTCCGCGGTGTGTGCGCGGCAGCCGGGTTGACTGTCATCGGCTTGGCCGTGGGCATGGTGGTCATCCTGACGTTGCAAGCGTGGCCCGTGTTGTCGCAGCTGTTTCGGTTCCAAGTGCTGACCAGTGCCGAATGGAAGCCGGATGCCAATCCGCCGATCTTCGGGGCGTTGGCGTTCGTGTACGGCACGATCACGACTTCGGCGATCGCGATGTTGATCGCCGTGCCGATCGGAATCGGATCGGCCGCTTTCCTCGCCGAGATTGCCAGCAGCAATGTCCGGCGGG
>JAOAAM010000605.1 GCA_026418875.1 Gemmataceae bacterium
GCTTCGACCACAACCCGTAAAACACCGCCGAAATGACGTACCAGCCAAAAGCCATGACCAGAATGCCCGCGGCAGCCAGTAACAGCTTTCGGGGGTCGATCGCAACGGTGAAAGTGCGAAAGATGTGCGGGAACAACCAGCTATCCCGCGGGTTGGCTTGGCTGCTGAATCGATCCTCGGACATTCCAGACACTCCCGCCTGAATGAATTGTGGTATCCGACCGCAGGGGATTATAGTGGACAATGTGTGCTGGTCAGGGGTCGCAGGAGCGGTAATCGATCGACGAGGGGAAATTGTGAGGGTGCGTTGGCGGGAAAAAAAAATGAGGCTCGCCCATGCTGGAACACAGGCGAGCCTGCTCCCGAATCCGGAGGAGATTGGGGAATCAACTAGAACGACAGGGCCACGCCGAAGTTGATGCCGTCGAAGTAGTGGATTGCCCGGCGTTCCCAAATCGGCAACGAGTTGTTCGGCGCGAACGGGGCTGGGCCGAAGTCGTTCGTGCGACCGATGTTGCCGAAGTTGAACGACACCGGGTTGATGGCGTGGACCGTGTTCATGAACATCAGGGAGTTCCAGCTCAACCGGACTTGGATCCCCGCGGCCGGGTACCAGGTGAGTTGAAGCTCGCCATTGAGCATCGGCACGAAGGTGTACTCCCGGACGGCTTTCTTGGACGAGGCCGACTCGTCGGCCAACTCGTACTTAGCATGCTCTTTCACGACGTTGAGCATTGCCGCGGCGTCACCGTGGAAGGCGATCGAGAAGGCCCCGATCCGGCCGAACGTGCCGAGGTACAGGTCCTTTTGCAGACCGATCGCCGGGCCGTACATCCGGTTCGAGACGGTGTTCGTGTACATGGCGACATCTCGCGGCGTGGCAGCCCCGGTGGCATCGCGGGCGACGGTCCGCCATTTGAACCGCTCCCACACCCAAGCGAACCGGCCGCTGGCGACGAAGTAGGTCCGGCTCAACTCGCTCGTGCGGACCGGAACCTTGCCCATGAAGTCGGCTTGGTTGTACCGCTGGGTCATCTCGATGCTCATCTCGCTGGCGGCGTTCCAGATGCCGTAAGTCGCGCCTGGGTTACCAACACCCAGTTGTTGACCTGGGCCAGCGAAGTCGATCGTGAAGTTGTACACGGGTGCGAATAGGAAGGTGTCCGCGTTGAAGGCACCGACCGCGAAGCCGGGCGGGATGATGTCCGCCGAGGCATTGTACCGTGCATCCCGGACGTGCAACCAGCGGGCCTCGAAGGTCGAGCCGTCGCGGAAGCGCCAGCCCAAGGTCGTCCGGAAGCCGGGCTGATACGTCCATTGGCTATTCAGGTCCGAGGTGCGCAGCGCCGGAACACCGGAACCGACGAACGCACCGGGCGGTCCGGGTGGTCCCGTGACGAAGACGCTCTGGGGCGGGTCTCCGATCAGGAGCCATTGGCCGCCCAAGTCTTGCTGTATACTGCCATCGACGTCCACCAGGCCGCGGTAAGCGACGACCTGATCGGCGAGATGGCGGACTTGACGATACATCACGTACTCGAAGGCCCCGTAGAATCCCCCGCTCTCGGGACGGCTCGAGTAAACCGGCAGAGGGATGATTGGCGGGGCTTCACGGCCCGAGACATCCAGCCCGCCTTGGGCTTGCACGGCCGCTGGCGTCCATGCCAATCCCCCCGTGAGCACGAGCGCTATCCAGCCAGCTCTCGTTCGCATTGGACTGTACTCCTCCGTGACGGTCGACGCCTGCGCCAGCGGTTCGCGTCCGTTCCCCCCGAGACGCGGTCGCGCGGTTGATCGCGAACGGATGTTCGCAACAGCCGCCCGATGTGTGGCCCCCCAACCTGATATGCAGGCGTGGCGAGGCCATAATCACCGTGGCCGGTGTGTCAAGCCGGGATTCGGGAAGACCCAGCTTTCGAGTCACCACCCCTACATTCGGCACAGATGGTCGAATCACTACAGTCCGAATTGCAGAAATTTTTCGTCAATCCGGAAAAAAATTTTTCCTGGTTGTCGGCAACTTCCGACTGCGTGTCAAACCCGGCAAAAACGCGCGAACGCTCTCCTTTGCCCCATCTCGCTCCTTGACCCACGCGGTGACGGGATGTTACACTGCATGATGCGTTGGCCGAACTTGCAAGCTGTCTCTTATACACATCT
>JAOAAM010000631.1 GCA_026418875.1 Gemmataceae bacterium
ATCGTCATCTCCGCATGATGCTCATGATGAAACTGAATCATCGAGCGGTAGTCGACCTGTGTCAAGATCGGCGCGGTGATGACAATTTGCAGGGTTGATTTGTGCTCGTCAGCACAAGCGCCGTTGGATGATGACCATGGGGCAGCGGATGCAGCGACCGAAGTGGAAACCTCCGCTCGAAGCTGAGATTCAATCGGATCGGTTTGACCGTTGGAAAAAATGCGGACCTGCTCAATCCCCGAGTGTTGCAACCGTTGAATCACCGATTGTAACAGAGAGCGATTGCCAATCGGCAATAAGCTGTGCTTCCAATGATCCCCATGGGCATAGATGACTGCCTCGACTGGCTCCGTGGAGGGCAGCAGATCGTCCTGAGTTACGAGGCCAACAACCGCTCCGTCGCGGTCGAGCACCGGAAGCTGCCGGATCACTTGATTCCGCATGAGTTGAATCATGTCGTCCGGCGATGTGCCCTCGGGAACCCAGAACGGCTTCCGATACCGAGGTTCTTTACGTTCAAGGAGAGTTGTCACGGGAAGCTCAAAGTCGATCCCCGCCAGCATCGCCCGGCGCAAATCGCCGTCGGTGATCGTGCCGACCAGGCGACGTGCCGGATCGACGACCAGCACGATGCCTTTGCCGCCCTTGTCGAGAAGCTTGGTCGCTTCCCGAATGCTGGCAGTCGGGCTAATGAACAACCTCTCGATTTCGTCGCTACCGAGCAAGCAGCGCCTCCGGAGCAGACACCCGCGTCGCCGTCATCGACTCGAGGTAATCCGCCACTGCATGAGCTGATCGGCCACGATTCACGAGGGCTAGATCTAGGAATGCTGTCTGCCGTTCCAATAATGAAGCTCGGGCCACTCCGGGCTTGGCGAGTTCACAGACCCGATGGACGACGTCGTCCGGTCCGCACCAATCTCCCCCGCCATACAGAGGTGGTGCATATTTCGCAGGTGTCGCTTCGCGTCCCTTCTCGAAAAGCGTGGGAACACCGAGCATCATCGCCTCTAAGGATGCGGCCGACCCAACATGGTAGACGACATCACAGGCCAGCAAAGGGCGATGAAGCCCTAATTCTTGGGGTGTGGTCCGCAGCCTAGCCAGCATTCTTTCA
Organism: Gemmataceae bacterium; assembly: GCA_026418875.1. Classification (GTDB taxonomy): domain Bacteria; phylum Planctomycetota; class Planctomycetia; order Gemmatales; family Gemmataceae; genus CAKZUU01. Next base: position 1,118 of record JAOAAM010000631.1, read on the forward strand.
GGGATACGCTTTTGATATTCCGTCAAGCCGACTTCCGATGGATGTTGCTTGATGGCGACATCCACATCCGTTGCCTCGAGCAATCTAGCGACCCCTTCGAAGTAAGGCTCGTAAAGCTCGGGATATCGATGACAAACATGAGTGTTGGAAATCAGAAGCACGAATGGACGCTTCGGGTCTCCGCCACAACGAATTCGGTCCTCAGGTTGGGAAAGTGAATTTCGTTGATTGATCAGGCAATCCCATCGGGGTGAACCCAGGGCCACCGATCGCTCCGGCTCCAAGCCATAATCGTTTGTTTCACGTCTCGACAGTTCGCCCCAACATCCGGTGATCGTTGCATGGATGGGGAACATCATCGGTCCCCAAGTGCCATGTTGGAGCATTAGTGATGGTACGCCTGCCTCGGCGGCACCGAGCAGGAACCCCTTGCGAACAGCTTCAAAGTCCGCATCGACGATGATGGCACTCGCGCCCTCGGCCCATTGTTTCGCCACGGCTTTGGCCAGCAATCCCGCCTCAAGCCAACGGTCGCAGCCACCATCTCGATTTCCAAGCACGCGTTTCAACTCGGGTGCGATCTCTGCAACACGTTGCTTGATACGCCGCCGCTCCGAGATTGGAACCCCAGCGAGCAGACGTGTGATGTCGATATGATCGCGGGTCAGGCGTTCCTTCAGAAATCGGCGGGTCTTGTAACTTGTGATGAAGAAAACTTCCCGGTTTCGTCGTTGCAGCTCCCGCATGACCGGCCGGAGATTGGCGGGGGGGGGGTCTGTCGGTCCGTTCGAGAGGACAACGATTTGGTTCGGTTTAGGTCGGGGCGAAGATCCTTGCCGCAGGACAAAATCCCGCAGACTGCGGCCAAGCCTTCGAATCCAATGAGAACCCAAACCTGGGCCACCGCCTTGGTAACGCCACGCCGAGGCGACTGGTTCCTCCGTTTCAACAGCTTTTAATGCTGCGGAGAACTCTTCGTATTCCGGGGCGGTAAAGAAACGTCCGGACATCAAAATTTACGTTATGGTTGGGCCACGGGCTTGGCTGGAACGCCGACGACCGTCATGCTTGGTTCCAAATTGCGGACAACAACCGCCCCAGCTCCGATAACCGACGTGTTTCCAACACGAAGTCCTTGGAGCACAACCGCGCCGGCGCCGACATGCACGCCCCGGCCGAGTCGGACTGCGCCTGTTAATATCGCTCCACTGGCAATATGAACGTGGTCGCCGATCTCGCAATCATGCTCGACGAGGGCAGCTGTATTCACCAAAACGTTCTGACCTAGTTTAGCCCTTGTCCCGACGACCGCTCGGGCCAAGATGGTGACACCTGGCCCCAAGGATGCGGAGGGGGATATTGTCGCCGTCGGGTGGATCACATCAAGCGGCTGGAGTCCTATTCTCAGAGCGTTCTCAAAAACTCGTTCCCGCAATGAGGTGTTCCGGACGGAACCGATGCCATTGAAAAAATGGGTCACACCCGCATCGCGAAGTTTCGGCAATAGTTCGTCATTTCCGAGGACCGGAATCCCAAGCACATGCGATCCATGCCGATTAGGGTCGGCATCGAGAAGTCCGACGATCTCCGCAGCACCCGCGGCAAGAATGGCCTCGATCAATACGGCGGCGTGCCCCCCGGCTCCAATTCCGACGACTTTCACCATGCATCGATGCCGACTAGGGTTCGGCTGTCACGCCCAGGAGAATCGGCGAGAGCGAGAAGAAGCCGTGTCCACAACTCGCACGGGGGTGTTCCCGTTCTCGTGGGAGATGTGGGCAGCCACGAGACACTCGACGATATGTTTTCCATTTTCGCCCGTTGGGTAGTCTCCATCCTCGATTAGTTGTTGAATCAGCATCTTCGCAGCTTCGAGGCCGCCTGGTTCGAACGTCTTGCTGAATCGTTCACCGGCAAGTGCATATCGTGTCGTTGGCTGGTCCCGATCCACAGTTCGCCGCAAGGAGGAATTCAACGTTCCTTGCAATGGATCGACAATGACTTGGCCCCATCGACCTGTGTAAGTGATGGTCATACCATGACCCTGATCGCAACTAAGATCGAAGTACAGTCTGCGGCCCGAAGTGGAAAGTGCTCGAACCGAGCCACCGACATCCTCGAACTGCGGTCCACGCGGATTCGGCACACGCTCAGGAGCTGTCTCTTAT
>JAOAAM010000641.1 GCA_026418875.1 Gemmataceae bacterium
ATCGGCCCTGGCGGAAGCCCGTCGGAACTTGTTCCAAGCGGAGTTGGCCCGGCGGAACGCCAAGGACCAAGGCATGATCGATGCCGCGGAGAAAAAGCTGCAAGAATCCCGCGACGCTCTGGCCAAGGCCGAGGCCGCGCAGAGCCAGCCGCCCTCGACCGAATACACTCGCCGCAATGTGCCGGTGTATCCGACTCAGAGCAGCGGCCGACGCCTGGCCTTCGCGCGGTGGCTGGCAAATCCAAACAATCCGTTGACCGCTCGAGTGGCGGTGAATCACATCTGGTTGCGGCATTTCGGGCAAGCATTGGTGCCCAGCGTGTTCGATTTCGGGCGAAATGGCCGGGCACCCACGCACCCTGCCTTGGTGGATTGGCTTGCTGCCGAATTCATGCAACCGAGTGTGCCGGGGGAAAAACCCTGGTCCATGAAGCACCTGCATCGCTTGATCGTCACCTCCTCGGTGTATCGGCAGGCATCGACCCCTGATCCGCGCAACTTGCAGATCGATCAGGATAATGTGTACCTTTGGCGGATGGCGCCCCGGCGCTTGGAGGCCGAACTCGTCCGCGACAACCTGCTGCACGTGGCGGGCCGACTCGACTTGAGCACCTCCGGGCCGGACATCGACCACAATCTCGGCTTAAAGGTGTTCCGCCGCAGCTTGTATTTCCGCCACGCCGCGGAGAAACAGATGGAGTTCTTGAAGCTGTTCGATGCCGCCAGCGTCACGGAGTGCTATCAGCGGAAGGACAGCATCATCCCGCAGCAGGCCCTCGCTCTGGCCAATAGCGATTTGGCCATTCGCATGGGGCGTGCCCTGGCCCGGCAGCTGGCCCCGGCCCATCCCGAACCCCAGGACTTCATCACCGTCGCCTTCGAGCGGATCCTGTCACGTCCGCCGACGGACAGCGAACGGGCTGAATGCTCCGCCTTCCTCATCGAGCAGGCACAGCAGTTCGAGGCGACCGGCGACGTTTCGGACACGGACGAGTCGAAGCCTGCCGCCACGCCAGCCCTCCGCGCTCGTGAACTGCTCGTCATGGTGCTGTTGAACCACCATGAGTTCGTGACGGTCCGCTAGGCGTCTGGCGAATCCGGCCGCGGCGGATCAGACAGCGGAGCGGGCCAGCACTGCCGGGGCGGATTCCGTGGCGTGGTGGCCATTCCGGTAAACGCCGAAATCGTGGAACCACAGCCGCTTGGCCAGGCGGTAGAGGGGGTTCTTCTCGGGAATCTCGTGCCCGGGGTGATACTGCGAGGTGCGCACGGTCAAGGCCTCCAACTCCCTCAAGGCCGTGCCCCGCACCGTGGAATCACGGGCTTGGTGCTTTTCCACCAGGGCTTTCAGCAAGTCTGGCCGTTCAAGCACGATGCAGCCACGAGTCGTCCTCGAGGCCAACTCACGGAAGTCGCGGAGAAACTCCGAATGAACAAATTTCTCCCGCAGCGATCGCGGGTCATCGGGTCGAGAGTGGATCGACTCCTTGGAGAATTGGACGATGGGGCATGGCTCGATGTCGCCCCACGGATTGATGTGATGACTGATCCCCGTGGCGGCGGGGCAAAGGGCTTGCCCTTCGCCGTCGTAGTAGGCGTCGATGATGATGATCGGCTTTTTCGCCCGCATCTCGACCACGAAGCGTCGTGCCTCGATCTGCTGCTGTGGGGTCAGGCACAAGTCGGGACGCGGGTCCGGCCCCATCGGGCGGTACACGTGGAACCACGTATACATCACGCCCATCTCGATCAATCGGTCGATCCAACGTTCATTGAGCAAGTCGTCGAAATTGGTGCGGGCGAGGCTAGTGCAGACGCCGGTGAACACCTTGTTCCGCAGGCAGGCATTTAACCCTTGCATGGTACGGTTGAAGACGTTGGGT
>JAOAAM010000646.1 GCA_026418875.1 Gemmataceae bacterium
TCGGCAGCGTCAGATGTGTATAAGAGACAGGTGTATTCGCGTCGCAGATCAGCCAAGGTCATCAGCGAACCTCACGATGTGCGTTGCGGATGCGACTCGTCGTCGAGCAATTCGTGAACCAACTGGCGAAGGAACGGCTCGGCATCGGAGACCACCCCGACGGTCTGGATGCTGCCTCGATCCATCAGCTTGGTCACGGTGGCCGGATTGATGTCCACGCAAGCGACCTTGACCCACCCGGGGAGCAGATTGCCGGTGGCGATGGAGTGCAGCATGGTGGCGATCATCAGGGCGAAGCCGACCCCGGGGATGTGTCGGCGCATTTCGGCTTGGGCCTGCAAGACGTCGGTGATGACCTCGGGCAGCGGACCATCGTCACGGATGCTGCCCGCGAGGACGAAAGGAACCCGATGGCGGATGCACTCGTACATGATGCCGCTTCGCAGGACCCCCTTCTCCACCGCTTGAGCCAGCCCGCCCAGCCGTCGGATCGTGTTGATGGCACGCAGATGATGCTCGTGCCCTTCCTCGGTTGGCAAACCACGCTCCAGCGAGACACCCAAACTAGTCCCGTACAACGCCTGCTCCACGTCGTGGGTGGCCAGAGCATTCCCCGCGAAAAGGACGTCGATGTAACCGGCACGGATGAGTCGGCTGACGAGTTCCCCCCCGCCGGTGTGGACCACCGCCGGCCCGAGCACGGCGAGGATTTTCTCGCCGGCCTGCTTGGTGCGCTTCATGGCGGCCGCGATTTCACGCACCGTCACGCCCTTGGGTTTCTCGCTGGAGACGGGACTGCCCATAAACTCGAAGAGGTTCTGGCGGGACTGGCTTTCCGTGGGGAACACCCGGACGCCTCGTTGCCCGACGACAATCCGGTCGCCTTTGCGGACGCTGGCCATGGGGATGCACCGGGCGGCCGCCCCTTCCGGATCGATCAGGATGCCGCAATCCATCTCCTGGTCTTCGACGTCGATCCACTCGCCGTTCAGGCGAACTTGGGTGCGAAAGTTGGTCGTGCTGTAGAAATTTTCGGGGAAGCACCCGTCCAGATCCGCCTCGACGACCTGGCAATCCTCGGCGTTGACCGGGACAGCGCCGTGGTCGTGGATTTCGGAGAGGATTTCAGCGAGTCGCTCGGCGGTGGGGGCTTGCACTTCGAGGCGGACGTAGCTGGGGTCTTCCTGCCGTCGGCCGATGCGGATGTCTTTGATGACATAGCTGCCGCCGCGGGTGAGGATTTGATCGAGAACTTTGGGGAGCAGCAGGGAGTCGATGATGTGTCCCGAGAGTTCGACTTCCTCGACCTGAGGGCTGGAAGTGGACATGAGGCGTTACCTCGAGTGGGTGCCGTTGCTGGCTGGCGCGGGGGCGGTCCGCTGGGAGCCATTGTGCAAGCTGCCGTGTCGAAGCACACAGGCGAGCATCTCTTTCGCCTGGTCGGGCAGGTCTGCCTCCTGGATGCGTCGGACGGCTTGCTCGACATCGTATTCGGCCCGGTGCAGGGTGACGCGGCCATCTTCCCAGACGGCGTAGCTGAGCCGGGGATCGCCGTCGCGGGGCAGCCCGACACTGCCGGGGTTGATGATCGTGGTGCCTTCGACCTGCAAGACGTAGGGCTGATGGGTGTGGCCGACACAGACCACATCGACGCCCAGGCCGGCGATGCGTCGCTTCCAGAAATCGACATCGGCGGCGGCGTATTCGTCGAGCGGATCGCGCGGGGTGGCATGCACCAGCAGGAAGCGCTTGCCGCCCAGTGTAAGGAAACGAGTGAGCGGCAGGTCGGCGAGGAAGCGGCGATGTTCGGCTTCGATTCGCTGCTGCGAGACGGGACGAGTCACGCCGGAGAGGTAGCGGAAACCGCTGTATCCGTTCGTGGTGACGTATTGGGCCACCATGTGATCGTGATTGCCCCGGACGCAGGCATGGACGTGCCGCCGCACCCAGTCGATCACCGGAGCGGGATCGCAGCCGTAGTCCACGAGGTCGCCCAGGCACAAGCAGACATCGTGCGGCTCGCGAAGCGCCTCCAGAGCGGGCCAATTCGCGTGCAGATCGGAGACGATCAGAACCCGCATACCTCGCACACACCCTCGTTCAGGCCACATCGCCGGCGGGCGACTGCAAGCCGGGCGGGCTACCGGCTGAACAATCGCTCCAGCGGCTCGAGCAAGTGGCGGCCAAAATCCAGAGCCAACCCCCAGAACATCAGACTCAGCACCAAGATCAGGCCGACGATGGTCAGCCAGAAGCGCCAACTGTCCGACGGGGGTTTCCGCCGGATCGCCTCGTACAGCAGGAACATCATGTGTCCGCCGTCCAAGACGGGAATCGGCAGGAAATTGACGATCGCCAGGTTCACGTTGATGAGTGCGATGAACAAGATGAATTCGAAAGTGTCTCGACCTGCCAGATCAAATGAGTGCTTGGCGATGGTGATGGGACCGCTGATGGCTCGCATCGAGAGTCGGCCGCGCACCAAGCCGATCAGGTTTTCGTAAATCGTCAGCGTCGCGACCCAGACGCTTCGGGCCGACTGGTACAGGCCGTCGAGGACACCGTCGGCCTTTTGCAGGCTCTTGTCCGCATCGAAAATCAAGCCGCGATCGGGAACCGGGAGCGTCGGATCTTCGACCGGATTCAGCGTGACTTCCCGATCATTTTGAAGTTTGACGCGAATCTTGCTGATGCGCGGGTTCTGCTGGATGAAAGCGCCGTAGTAAGACCACTGTTCCTCGCCGACCTCGCGCCTCGACTCGACGGGCGGACCGCTGGGCTGCTCCAGCGTGAACACCAGCCGGGTGATGACATCGCCGGGTTGGATGCCGGCCTGTTCGGCGGGGGAGTTCGGCTCGACGGCAGCGACTTGGTTCTTGACTTGATAGGCGATTCCCAGGCCGCTGAGCGACAATGGCGTATCCACCGGCCAAATGTCCGCCGGCGAGGAATCGAGCAAATCCCACGACAAGTCCCACTTCAACTCGAACGTCTTGGCGACAGGCGAATGTCCCTCGGAGCGGCGGACCGTGAGGCGGACAGTGGGGTCGGCCGGTTTTTCCGCCGCCCACAGGGCCATCTGGATGGGCAGTTTCACGGGGTCGAGGGGCAGGTCGCCCGAGCCGGGCACCACGTTCACGCTATAACGGACGCGCTGCCCGTCGGCCTTGGTGAACTCGATCGAATCGAGGACATCGCCCGGCGACTTGCCTTCGCGGGGAACGAGGCCTGCCTGCTCGGCCGGCGAGTTCTGGCGGATCGCGACGATTGATCCGGGGAGCATGCGTACGCCGATGGTCCGGCTCCATGCCGGGGGCAGCACCACGTCGATCGGATCGGGGGTGCCCGCGCGGCGAATTTGCAAGGTGATCGGCTTGCCCATCAGCCGGTGCATCCGCCGCTCCAGATCGTTGTAGTCGCGCCGATCTTCCCCGCCCCGACGTGGA
>JAOAAM010000655.1 GCA_026418875.1 Gemmataceae bacterium
CCCGCCGGCGTGAACACCACGCCGAGCAAGCATGCCTCCGATTCATGCCGTCGGGCCATTCGGCTCTCGGCCCCGTCCATCTCGTGCGGCCACAGACCCCGGATGCGGGTGTTGTGACAGATCATCGACTGGTTCGGTAGCAACTCCACCTCGCAATTCAGACCGTTCCCGCCCAGGTACATCAATCGGCCGCCTTCCTCGAAGACCCAGGACTTCACCCGGTCGTACATTCGGCGTGTCCAGTATTCCGGGTGAGTGCTGAGGATCAAGACACGATAGCGCGACAAGTCGAGCGTGCCGTCGTGCAATTGCGTCTCGGCGTAGTAGTCGTAGGCGAAGCCCTCGCGCTCCAACCAGCCCAGCAGTCGCCATTCCGCCGGGGCTAAGTGGCAGGCCGCCCGACCCTCGATCGGATCGGTGACATTCTCACGAAGATCCAAGTCATTGATCGGCTCGGGTCGGTCAAACGAGAGCGGCGAGTAGTTTTCGCTGCCCCATGCTTGATGGTTCGGATCGGTGTAGCGTTTCAGGTCCTGCCGGGCGTTGCCCGTCGGGGTGGGGGGGAGTTCGTCGGCCAGGATGTAGTTGCTCCGTCCGCCGAAACTGTTGTACGCGTTCCAGGTGATGTTCGAGGCGAGGACGGCCAAGGGACAAGTCGGTCGAGCGGGAGCAACGATCCACGGGAAGCTGAAGCGTTGGCCGGAGCGGGTTCGGACGTGGAAGTAATACAGGCCGGATCGTTCGGGAGCCTTGACCCGTTGCTGATGATGCGGGCTGCCGTAACCCACGCGGTTCCACGCGACACCGGTCTGCGAATAGTCGCCATCGGGAGTGATTTGCATCATGGCTCGGGGACCATGCTCGTCGTGCCAACCCAGGGCTTGAACGAACTGCTTGTCCCAACCGTGCCGCCACAGTTCGACGTGGAAAGGTTCGACGCTATGGACCCGGAATTCGCTGGACTCCCCAGCCCGGACCCACTTCGGCCAGGCGTAGCCGAGCAGTCCGTCGGCCAGCAGGCGAAATTGGTATGGTTGCGGTGTCGGTAGATTGAGCCGGACACGCTTCGAACCGAAACCCGATCGTTGCAACGTGACGAGGTAATTTCCGGGTGGGATGTCGGCGAAGACAGCCCCGCTGGCACGGGAGCGAGCCTCGAATGACTCGCCACGGCCGTTGACGAATTCGAGGAGGACGTCGGGGAGGGCGACGAAACGTTCGTCGCTGACATATCCGAGGAGCATGGCGGCGGAGCCTCGCGCGGCGTAGTGCTGGAGAAGTTTGTAGGAACGACAAAGCCCCCGACACGATTCGGGGGCGAGGAGGAGATGGCCAGGTTTGATCGTGGACGGCGTGGTCGGTGACGATTAGCGCCAGATCTGGTTGGTGCCCGCGCCACCGTCGAGGGAGTCGTTTTGCCCGCCACCGATCAGCGTATCGTTGCCGATGCCGCCGAAGAGCGAATCGACACCCTCTTGTCCCCAGATGATGTCGTTTCCGGCCCCGCCTTCGAGTCGGTCATCGCCGAGTCCGCCCAAGAGGGAGTCGTTGCCGTCGTCGCCGGTGAGGAGGTCGTTTCCGGCATCGCCTTGGAGGTAATCATCGCCGGCCCCCCCGGCGAGGGTGTCGAGTCCGTCGCCGCCCCAGAGCGAGTCGTTGCCGTCGCCGCCGGAGATGCTATCGTTGCCGATGCCGCCGACGAGGCTGTCGTTTCCGGCCCCGCCGAGGAGGATGTCATTCCCGGCATCGCCCCAGAGGCGATCGTTGCCGTTGCCGCCGTCGAGTCGGTCATCGCCGATGCCGCCGACGAGGTCGTCGTTGCCCTCGCCGCCGATCAGGGTGTCGTTGCCGACATCGCCGTAGATCAGATCATTGCCAGCTCCGCCGAGGGCCGAATCGTTGCCCTCGCCGCCCCAGATGCGGTCATCGCCATCGCCGCCGTCGAGGAAGTCGTGCCCGGCCCCGCCGATGAGGGAGTCATCGCCGGCCCCGCCGATGATCGAATCGTCGCCGGCATCCCCTTGCAGCAGATCATGGCCGGAGCCGCCGATCAGGGTGTCGTTGCCGTCGCCGCCCCACAGCGAGTCGTTGCCATCACCGCCCTCGAGCAGGTCCAACCCTGCCCCGCCGACGTGCATATCCATTCCGCCGCTGCCTCGGATCGTGTCGTTGCCCGCGCCGCCCCAGATGGTGTCTTGACCGTTCCCGCCGTCGATCGAGTCGTGGCCGGCGCGGCCCAACAGGAAGTCGTTCCCTTCGCCGCCCAAGATCGTGTCCGAACCGGAGCCGCCCCAGATCGAATCGTTTCCGTCGCCGCCCTCCAATGTCGCCGAGATATTCAGATCGTGGACGATCGTGTCGTTGCCCCCCATGCCCAAGGCATGAATCGCAGTGACACTGCTCTTGGCGTAGGTGCGGCGGGTGATGGTCGTGCCTTGTTCGAGGATGGCGACCAGCTGGTTCGAATTGGTCGGATCCTGCGTGATGAAGATCCGGTCATTCCCCGAACCGCCTTGGATGCGTAGAACCCCTTGATCCAGAGAGATCCCCGCCGCAGGAACGGCTCGGGTTTCCAGAATGGTCAGCGCGGGTTTGAATCGTTTGGCGAACATACCGAGTCCTTTCGGGGAAGCCGTGCCGTCCATGCGGCAGGACGAATCGAGACCCCTGACCCGAACCGATGAACCTGCGATCCTCGATGGCGAGCGTCCGCGGAGACTGACCAGGCACCGAGGGTGGTTGAAGCCGCTTGCCCCAGGGACCGCGACCTCCAGGAAACTCGCGCTGCCCTTTATCGCATCAGGACATCCGGGTCAAGCGGAATACGAAGCCAGCGTGACGACCGACTCCGAAAACCAGGTCCACGACGCCGGCCCCGGCGGACATCGGCCAGCAGTGTCATGCGCCCACGGCCTCGGGGCAACACGACCCGCCATCGGACGAGGTCACTCGTCGCTCGGATTATCGTCATCCCCGAGCGGCAACTTGACGGTGAAGGTGGATCCTTTGCCCAAAACGCTCTCGACGCGGATGCGTCCTCGGTGCTGTTCGATGATTTGCCGGCACACACTCAGCCCCAGGCCCGTTCCGCCGTGGCCGTGTTCGTCCGGCTCCTTGGTCGTGTAAAACGGCTCGAAAATCAAACGCAACTGGTCCGGGGCGATGCCGACCCCCGTGTCGGCAATCCGGACTTCCGCATACCCGGTGCGGTGATTCGACCGAACCTCGATCCGCAGTCGGCCCCCCTGCGGCATCGCCTGGCGGGCATTGATGACCAGGTTCAGCAAAATCTGCTCGATCTGCCCCGGAATTACCTTCACCACCGGGCGATCGTGGTACTTCGTCTCGACTTGAATCCGGTGCTTGCTCAAGTCTTTTTCCGTCAGCAGCAACACCTCCTCGACCAGGCGAACCAGATCGGTCGGCGTCCGCTGCGTCGAGTGATTGCGGGCAAATCCCAGCATACTGTTGACGATCGTCGCGGCCCGTTGCCCCCCCTTCAGGATCTTCTCGAAAGCCTGAGTCCGGGCGGCCGGGTCGTTCTCCGCACGCAGCCCCAAGCGGGCATAGTTGATGATCGTCGTCAAAATGTTGTTGAACTCATGGGCGACGCTGGACGCCAAGGCTCCCACGCTGCTCAACCGCTGCGCCTGGAGAAGTTGTTGGCGAAGCTGGTCGGCCTCGCTGGTGGGCGCAAGCAACTCGCCTTGTGTCATGAAGCGCCTCCTGCGGCCGCCGTGGACATCTCATGCAGGCGGCCCGACGGCTGTTCGAGGGGGTGATGACTTCCGTCCGCATGGCATGTATCGGCACGCCTTCGTGGAACACTTCATCGGAACTCCTTACTGAATGGATGCTTGCGCAGAAAGAAGGCGCGATCTGGGGGCTTTGTCCCCGCTGTCGCATCTTGCAAAAGATGGGTAATTCACCGAAGCAATCATCCCTCCCCGATCGATCTCCCCCGCGGCACCGGCGATCATCGCTTTCGGATCGATCTCTCCCGCGGCACCGGCGATCACCCCACCTGCCCTGATCCCTCGCCGGACTCCCACTCCCGAACGACCGGAGGCACCTGGTTCAGTCGCTCGGCCCGCCAGCTCATTCCTTCCCCCACCAGCTCGGTGACCGACAGGTTCGGGATCGGGCCAAATTGCCGCCAACGCTCGATCGACCACTCCGGCAAAAGCGACAGTAGCAACACCTTGCAGACCATCCCATGCGCCACCACGATCAGCCGTCGCTGGGCGTAGTCCGCCGCCAACCGCTGCCACACCGGGAGCAGGCGTTGACGCAGGTCGTCGAGCGATTCGGCTCCGGGCGTGGTGAATGCCGTCTCCCCGCGGGTCCAATGCGACACGGTCTGGGTCCAGAGCGGGTGTTCGGGAGTGTGCGGTTGGCCCTGCAAGATGCCGACACGCCTTTCGTGCAACTGCGGTTCAATGTGTAACGGCAGGCGTTGGGCGGCCTCAGCGATCGGTGTGGCGGTGTCGATGGC
>JAOAAM010000661.1 GCA_026418875.1 Gemmataceae bacterium
GTGCCTGAACCGCTGCCGGGTTGAGATGGGGTGTCATCAAGTCGAACGCTCGACAAGGACGTTTTCGGACTCGACGACACGGCGAGTAAAACGGACGAACTCGACGCCGATTTCACGACGCTGCTCACGAACGGGGCGAGGGCCTCCGCGACTTCATCAATGCCGATAAACCGCTCTTCCGGTTTCTTCTGCATCAACCGATCGACAACGGCAGCCATAGCCGGAGGAACTTCCGGCACCAATTCGCGGATCGGCGTTGGCTGCTTTGTCTGGTGGGCCATCATCTTCTCGACGGCCGTCCCCTCGGGGAACGGGTAACGCCCCGTCAAGCAGAAATAGAGGGTGCAGCCCAGGCTGTATTGATCCCCCGCAGCAGTACGATTCGACGGCTCCATGATGCTTTCGGGGCTGGCACAATCCAGACCGCTGGTGAGCGTGTTGGCGGTTGACATCGTGTCGACCAACGACTCGCTCTCGTTCTCGGCAAGCAGCGACCCGATCCCGAAGTCCAGCAACTTCGCTTCGCCACTTCGGTCGAGCATGATATTCGATGGCTTGACCAGCCCATGAACCAAACCGTGCGAGTGGGCCGCATTCAAACCCGTGGCGATCTGCTGGCCGATGCGGGCGACCGTCGGCACATCCAGCCGAACAAGTTGCTGCACCAACGCTTCAAGCGACTGCCCCTCGACGAAGTTCCAAACCAGGTAGTGCAGTCCGCCGGAGGTGCCGACGTCGACAAATGGCACCACGGCGGGGTGACTGAACTGCCCGAAGGCACGCACCTGCCGCCGCGCCAGACGGACGTTCCACATGCTTCGCCGGGGCAGAACTTTGACCGCGTAAGTCTTGCGGTCATTCCGGGAGACCGCCCGGTAAACGGCCCCCATGCTGCCGACTCCGATTGTGTCGTGGATGACGTAAGGCCCGAGGATCAATCCCTGCGATTTCCCATTCAAGATGCGATCGGCCTGAAACGTCGTGAGGTATCCCTGCTGCACGAGGTACTGCGCGAGTTCTTCCGGTTCGGGAGCAGCGGACTGGCTGAACACACTCTCGAGCACCATCTCGAGCTGGCTCCGCTCGATCAATCCACTACGCCGCAACTCGGTGACAAACGACGTGCTCGAACCCAAGTCGGTGACTGGCATGACACCCCCCTCGACGAAGCCACGAACCTTCGCGCCAACGGCACGGAACTCCTGCGCTCGAATCGAGCCAACGGGCAGGGTAAACAAGACCCGCTGTTGAGGGGCAGACGGGGGACGGGACTGCGCCGATGGCAATCGTTTTCCCAACCATAGGTCACGATTCGGTGCTGTCAAATCCGGAGTTGCCGAATTTGATCGTTGACTGGGATGTGCCGACTTTTTCGGATTCGTCGATGATTCTTGGGGCGAGCCGTGAATGACGGAGTACGTCTTCGCCCCGTGAGATGGCCAGCGACAATGCCCTGCGATTTCCGACGACGACCACCAGCCGACGGCCCCGGGTGATGGCCGTGTAGAGCAGATTCCGCCGCAGCATCAAATAGTGCGACGTGTGCCAAGGGATCACGACGGCAGGAAATTCGCTTCCTTGGGCCTTGTGAATGGTACAAGCGTACGCGAGGCTGAGTTCGTCCAACTCGGAGAAATCGTAAGACACCTCCCGGCCCTCAAATTCCACCCGCATTTCGTGGTCAATTTCGTGGATGGCGGTCACCCGGCCGACATCGCCGTTAAAAACTTCGCGCTGATAGTTGTTCCGCAATTGCATCACTTTGTCCCCGACACGGAATGTCGTGCCGAAGCGTGCCACCTCGGCCA
>JAOAAM010000684.1 GCA_026418875.1 Gemmataceae bacterium
AACATCGCAAGTGCTGTGGCAAGACAAGCAAAACGCATCATGGCTTCTCCCGATGCAATCAAACCAAACAACTTGCTTCCTCGGCAAGTTCGGGTCGGCCCGCATTGGGCGGATTACCTCCGCGGTACCGATCATTCCCGACAGTTTACCCATGGAAGCGAACCAACGCAACTGTCAAAATAGGTAGATACGGAAAATTTTTAAGCTGATCCCTGATCAGCTGCTCATCAAACCATGCAGACCCCCCTTTCACGAGACCGCGGTCAACCGATCGGGAGGGCCGTCGTCCGTGCAATCCCTCATCCGTACTCAGGTGAGTTCGATTCCGATGGACTTCGACTAGCCAGACGGCAGAGAAGTTCCCACGTCGTGCCGACCGCTCGGCTGAACTGAACCCCTTTCCCGACGGCAGTGGACGGCATGTCACTCAGGTCGCTCATCGGAGCCGTCGTCGTCCCAAGTAACCGACACTCACCCCCTCCCGGCCGAGGGGATTGACGGCCCAAACCCTCGCGGGCTTGACACCCTCGACAGGGCTTTCCAACCGCAACAACGCCAGGTCGTGCTGGGCGGCCTTGGTCGGCCATGCTGGATTTAAGTGGGCGCTGACCACGGCATACTTCGTACCCTCGAGCGGGACGGCCGACGTGCCGAAGTACAGGTGGGTCAACGGCTGGCTGACGTGACCGGTGAGTTCGGGGTCGAACGCATGGGCGGCCGTCAGGACAAGATCGGGGGCCACCAAAACGCCGGTGTGCCTAAAAACCGATGGAGTCGTGGTCGATGTAGCCCGCAGCGGCGAATGGCGGCCGCAACGCCAAAGCCGCGTAGTCGCCCACAGGCACGTCATGCCGAATGAACCCCGCCCACGATGCTGCTGGCACCAACAACTTGAAGGCGAACACAATGCCGGTGAAAAGATTCGCCCGTATGCCAGCCCCCCGACAAAAGGCCTAACAACCGTGCGATTCAGCCACCTGAGGTCGTCATCGCTGCCAAATTTTTGCGGCTTTGGTGAGGGAAAAATGCTTGCACTTGTCAACGTGGGTTCGAACAGACCCGCCGGGAAGGAGTAAAAGATGTTCGGCTCAGAGCTAGTTGCGAGAAATGGTCCGCTCGCCAACTCTCGATGTTGACGGGGCATCGCGGCCCGATGATGGCGCGACCAAGCCTCGCCAACAACTCGATTGCATCCTAACCTTGTTCATTCGGCCAGCTTCGGCGGGTTCGTTCGTGCCCCTCCCTAGCTTCGCTGAGCGGTTTCTTACACCCGTCGCTGGCCAGGGGTGAAGTCCGCAGCGAGATCGTCGCGACCGACAGACTCGAAACATGATCGCTGGTCGTTTGACCGCGTCCGACTCGGCGTGACCGAACGCTAGCTGGGACCGCCAATGCACTTTGGTCGCGAACGAGAGGCAGGGCCAATTCGTGAAGGGTTGGGCTTGAGCTTGCGGTGAACACAATCCCGGATTTCCCAAGGGGGGCCACATCGCTGCAATGCTGGAAATGATGGGACTGCTGGAAATGTTGGAAATGTTGGAAATGTCGAAAACGTTGGAAATGTTGAGATTGACGGAAAACGTCGACTCACAAGAAAAAGTTCGCAGGAAGGTGGAAGGCGGGAAGAAGATGGCGTTTGACCGTTCGATGCGTGATTTTCGACAGAGTCGCCAAGGGTGTTGCCCATCGACCTTCGGCGTAAATTGAGACATTGGCGAGAATTGCTGCCAAATTGGCGGTTCGGAGTCTGGCTAAATGTTTGCGATCCGGCGTGAACGACTGGTATCGACCTTCCCCGATGGCGTCGAGTGGCTGGCCGTCAGCCAACCGGCCAACGTGACTTATTTGACCGGTTTCACGGGCGAGGCGAGCTGGTTGCTGTTGTGCCGACAACGGGCGGTTCTGGTGAGTGATGGCCGCTTCGAATCGCAGCTGGCCGAAGAGCGTCCGGACTTGGAAGTGGTGATTCGCCCGCCCACTCGAACGACGCTGGAGACTGTGGCGGACATATTGCAGCAGGCCAAGGCCGGAAACGTCGGTGTCGAAGCAACGCAGGTGACACTGGCGGAAGCGGAACGTCTCAAGGAACTGGCCCCAAGCATCACCTGGGTGCCGATGGGCGGCCTGGTCGAGCGGTTGCGGCGGGTGAAAGATCCCACGGAGATCGAAGCCATTCGGGCATCGATCGACGTGGCGGAGAGGGCGTTCGCCATGTTTCGTGCGGTGCTCACGGGTACCGAGAGCGAGAAGGAATTGGCGGACGCCATGGAGTCTTACGTCCGCCGTGCCGGGGGCAGCGGGACGAGTTTCCCGCCGATCGTGGCCGTCGGCGCACGCTCGGCCTTGCCCCATGCACCACCGACGGATCGCAGAGTGAACGAGTCGCCGTTCCTGCTGCTGGACTGGGGGGCGACGCATCGTCAGTACCGCAGCGATATCACGCGAATTATCCGAACCGGTCCGCGGTTAGGGATCGGGTCGTCGGAGTGGCGGGAGATTGAAAGCCGTCTGGAAAAACTGTATACCGTCGTCTTACGTGGGCAGGAACTGGCCATTCGCTCGATCCGTGCCGGGGTTCGTGCTGCCGAGGTGGACATCGCCGTCCGCCGGTACTTCGAAGAGCAAGGTTATCTCCGCGAATTCAACCACGGGCTGGGTCACGGGATTGGCCTGCAAATTCACGAAGGACCGTCGCTGCGACCGAGCTCGCCGGACGTGCTCGAAGAGGGGAATGTCGTCACCGTCGAGCCAGCACTCTACATTCGCGGGCTGGGCGGGGTGCGGATCGAGGACGATGTTTTGGTCCATGCGGATGGTTGCGAGGTCCTGACTCGAGTGCCGAAAGATTGGTCGATGGGAATTGTCTGGTGATTTGGGGGTAACGGGTCCGCGGTGCAACAGGGGGCATCAAGGTGTCCAACGACGTCACATCCGGTCCGCCTTTGAGCATTGAAACGGTCGATACCGTCAAGGCGATGGCGGAGATCATGAGTCAGCATGAGTTGAGTGAGATCGACATTGAGACGGACGCAGGACGGATCCGTATGAGGCGTGGTCCGCGGGTGGTTTCGCAGCATTTGCCATTCCCATCGCAGATCGGTTCGGCGGCAGCGGGTTCGTCGTTCGGGGCGACGCCGATTGGGATGTCAGCGACGGCGGGAGCGGCCGCGGCCCCGGTCTCAAATGCCGCCCCCGAGCCGGGCAAGATGCTCCTCGAAATCAAGAGCGAGACCTTGGGCACGTTTTACTCCAAGCCGAACCCCGAGGCGGAGCCATACGTGAAAGTGGGGTCCCGCGTCACCGAGAAGACCGTGGTCGGGTTGATCGAGGCCATGAAGATTTTCAACGAAGTCCTGGCGGGCGTGTCCGGCGTCATCACCGAGGTGCTCGTGGAGAATCAACAGCCGGTCGAGTACGGGACGGTTTTGTTCCGGGTGGACCCATCCTGAGAAGTTGACGCCGTCATGTTCCAACGCATCCTGATTGCGAACCGCGGTGAGATCGCCCTGCGGGTCATCCGCGCCTGCCACGACCTCGGGATCGAAGCGGTCGTGGTGTATTCCGAGGCGGATCGTGGTGCCCCGTACCTTCGCTTGGCAGATCAAGCGATCTGCATCGGGCCGGCACCGGCGACGGAAAGCTACCTCAAACCGGCGAACATCATCAAGGCGGCCGAGATGGCTAACGTCAACGCCATCCATCCCGGTTATGGCTTCCTGTCGGAGAAGGCGGATTTCGCGCACATGTGCCGGGCCTGCGGCATCGAATTCATCGGACCTCCCGAAGAGGCGATGCGGCGGCTGGGCGACAAAAATGAGGCTCGGAAGCTGGCCAAGCAAGTCGGCGTGCCGGTTGTTCCAGGGAGCGAGGGTCTGATCGAGTCGGACCAGGAAGCACTTGCCTTCGCCGAAGCCGTCGGCTACCCCGTGCTGATCAAGGCTGCGGCGGGCGGCGGGGGCAAGGGGATGCGGATCGCCCGCAATGAGATCACGCTGAAGTCCGGATTGAACGCCGCACGGCAGGAGGCCCTATCCGCATTCAAGGACAGCAGCGTCTACCTCGAAAAATACCTCGAAGTGGCTCGGCACATCGAAGTGCAAGTGCTGGGCGATCGCCACGGCCGGGTGGTCCACCTGTGGGAGCGGGAATGCTCCATGCAGCGGAAGCATCAGAAGCTCGTCGAGGAGTCACCCGCACCGCACCTTCCCACGTCCGTGCGGGAAGCGATTTGCGACGCCGCCGTTCAACTCGTGAAGGCCGCGGGGTACTACAACGCGGGCACCTGCGAATTCCTGGTGGATCCGCAGAACCGCTTCTACTTCATCGAGGTCAACGCACGGATTCAAGTCGAGCATCCCGTCACGGAACTTGTCACGGGGATCGACCTGGTGCGGGAGCAGATCCGAATCGCGGCCGGGGAGCCGCTCCGGTTTCAGCAATCGGACATCCAGCATCGGGGTTGCGCGATCGAGTGCCGAATCAACGCCGAAGACTCGCAAACTTTCCGCCCATCGCCGGGCACCATCACGCATTGGCAGCCGCCGGGCGGCCCGGGGGTCCGCTTGGACTCGCATGTCATCAGTGGCTACAAGGTGCCTTCGAATTACGACTCGCTGATCGCCAAGCTGCTCGTGCACCAGCCGACGCGACAGGAGGCCATCGCCGTGATGAAGCGTGCCTTGGCCGAGTTTCGTGTCGAGGGGATTCAGACGACCATCGCATTGCATCGGGAAATTTTCAACACCTCGGCATTCGTCGAGGGAATGGTGGATACGAAATTTGTGGAGCGGGTCCTTCGCCCTGATAGCCGTGGGGGATGAGGGGATCGCCTGTGATTCGACGCCGGGGCTGTCGGATCCCGCATGGTGGGGCTGGCCGGGGGAGTGGCCGATCGGGCGAATTTTCCCGTGTTTGCAAAGATGCCTGCCTTCGTCGGAACTTTGTGACGTCGCCGAGCGTCCACAGCGTGGACGAGATGATTCCTGGTGCCCGCATCGTGGATCCGCATCATGGACTAGATCATCCTTGGCGTGCGTCGCCGAATTCGAGACCGTGTTCGGCTGCGTTGCTATAATTCGCCTCAACGTGTACCCGAGCCGAGACATTCTAAGGGAAATTTTTTCGTGACCGCCAACCGTTACTTGTTCACCAGCGAATCGGTCTCCATGGGTCATCCGGACAAAGTCGCGGATCAAATCAGCGATGCGGTCCTGGATTTTTGCCTGAAGCACGATGCCTTGAGTCGCGTGGCTTGTGAGACGCTTGTGACGACGGACCTTGCGGTCGTGGCAGGCGAAATCACGACCCAGGCCCCCCTCACGCGGCAGAACATCGACCGACTGGTTCGGGAGGTGATTGAGGAGATCGGGTACACGGATCCGAAGATCGGCTTTGCGGCGAGTACCTGCCAGGTGACGTGCCACATCCATTCCCAGTCGCCGGACATTGCGCAAGGGGTGGATGTCGGCGGGGCCGGCGACCAGGGGATGATGTTCGGCTATGCCTGTGACGAGACACA
>JAOAAM010000804.1 GCA_026418875.1 Gemmataceae bacterium
GTCTTGGATGCGGAAGGCAGCGATCCGCCGGAAAGGAAATGAATCCTCCAGGTCATCCAAATCGCCGAAAAGTTGGATGCCGCCCAAGCCGAGTTGATACGCCACGGCACACGCTTGCCGTACCCGCATCTGGACGAACACGCCGACTGTGTCCAAGAACGGTGGCAAGGCGCGAACGATCGCTGCCGCTCGCTCCGGCGAGACATAGCGCGGCGATTGATGGAAAAAGTTCAGACCGATGGCGTCCGCTCCGGCGTCGAACGCAAGTCGGGCATCCTCGGGTGTCGTGATGCCGCATATTTTGACTCGCATCGGACTCATGCGATGATTCCTCCCGACGGTCGAGCGGATTCGGTGACGTATATCATTTTCCGACGTGGAATCGACGAGACCCTATCAGGTGTTGGCAGGATCGGGTGCCTTGGGTGAAGCAGATGAGGCAGGTGAAGCAGGTGAAGCCTCGGCGTGCCGTTGGCGGGCCAAGGCCAAGGCACCGTGGACGACGACCTCCTCGCCCAACGATGCGGGAACAATGTCGGTCAACCCAGCAAAAGGTCGGAAGACGCGCTCGGCCACAGCCCGACGCAGCGGGGCGAACCAACGCTCCTCTCCCATGAGCGACACTCCGCCGCCAATGACGATTCGCCGGGGGCAGATAAGGGCAATGACCTGACACAAGCCCTCGGCGAGGGCGCGGATGGCGTGGTCGAGGATGGCCCGAGCGAGGGGATCATGGTCGGCGAGTTCGCCAATCTGCCGGGCGGTCCAAGCTCGGCCATGGCGTCGCGCTTCGGCTTCCATCCCCCAGCCCGAGGCGAAGTGCTCGATGATGTCGATGCGGCCATCGGCATCGCGCCAGCGGAGGTGGCCAATCTCGGCGGCACCCCGTCCGACGCCGCGGAAGATGCGACCGTCGATGATCAGCCCGCCGCCAATCCCCGAGCCGACCGTGACATAAAACACCGGCGAGACACCGCGGCCGGCACCGAATGTTGCCTCGGCCAGGCCGGCGACGTCGGCGTCGTTGCCCAGATACGCTGGGACGCCCAACTCGTGGCTCAACCAATCCGCCAAGGGAAAGCCGTCCCAACCGGCGATCTGGTGCGAGGTCATCACCGTCCGGGTAGCGTCGTCGACCGGGCCGCCGAAGCCGATCCCCACGGCCTGGAGTTGCGAGCGGTGTAATCCGGCACTTCGCAACAGTTCGGGCCAGGCAGCTTGAATTTGCCGACGGATCCCTTCCCCGCCACCGGAGGGATCGACCGCCCCGCGCCACAACATTCGGATACGGCCATCCCCTGCACCGATCCCGAGTTGTAGTTTCGTCCCGCCAATCTCGATCCCCAGGTACATGTCCGTCTCGGTTGCTCCTCACTGTCTGAAACAATGTTGAATTCAATCTGACACAATCTTGCGTTAGAATGCTGCGACTTCGGGCGACGTTCGGGACGAGAACAACCCATGATGTTATCCACACTACGCAACTGCCCGCATCGCCAGGCCCTCGTGCTACGTTCGATGGACAGTTGCCTCCTCTCGGGCGATGTCATCACCCAAGCATTGCTCACTTCTCGGGTTTTTCCCCGGCAGGCTCCTCGGCTCGCAGCAACCACTTTTGCAGATTGAGGACCCGCAGGACGGGATCGTCGCGGTCGAAATGTTCGGCTTCTTTGGCGAAACGTTCAGCTTCGTTCAATTGGCGGGAGCGGAGGGCGGCGGCGAGGGCTGCCAATTTGTCGGCCCATTGCTGCTCCTGTTGCCGGCGGTGGGTCTCCTGAGCTTGCGCTTGCTGGAGGGCCTGCTCCAACTCGTGGCGAGCCGCGGCGACATCGGGATGGGGTTGTTCCGAATCGGCCGCCAACGCGACGCTGAGGGCCTCTTGGGCCTCGGTGTGCCGACCCTCGCGGAGGCACTGTCGCATCCGCTGCAACGAAGCGGCGGCGGCGACCGCCGAACTGCGGTTGGACCCCCCTTTCTTCCCCGAGGGGTTTCCCTGCTCCGCAGCGACCCAACGTTGCTGAGCTTTCTCGACGAATTCGCCCGCTGCCGGATCATCGGGGAGCTGTACCTGGGCCTGGCGGAAGTCGGCAATCGCTTCCTCGAAATTCCGCGCCAACAGGTGGCGGAATCCGCTCCGGATGGCCTCGCTATAGGCCCGGAATTTTTGTTCATAGCGGGATTTCTCTGCATCGGACCATTGCTGTCTCTTAT
>JAOAAM010000728.1 GCA_026418875.1 Gemmataceae bacterium
GGCGGATAGCGAAGCGTCGCCTCGAAGCAACAACAGCCCGTCGACCCCGGCCAGTGAAGCGAGCGTCCGTTCGTTGATCTTGTTTCGCGCGACGACTTCGAATGTCGGTTTGGCGCGAAGGATGGTCGCCTGCCCCGTTTCATTGAGCAGATAAATCAGCCCCCCGGTCGCCCACATCGGCGAGGAAGAGTACGCCCCGGGGACGCGCTCCTGCCAGTGTACTTTCCCGGTGCGGGCATCGACGCAACTGGCCAGCCCCTGATCCGAGACGAGGTACAGTTCATCCCCCACGAGAAGGGGCGACGGGTTCAACGGAGCGCCTCGGCGAAGCTGCCAGACAATGTGCGTGTCGGTCACGTCGCCCCGCCCATCGACACGAACGGCAAGGAACGAAGGGGTGTCGTAGCCGGTGCTGAAGAACACCATCCCGTGCCCATACACCGGCCGAGGCACGACCGAGTAGCCATCGTATCGGACACGCCAGATTTCTTGGCCGTCGCTGGGTTGGTAGGCAGCCGCACCCCCGGCGCCGGGCAAAAAGACCTGCTTCTGGCCTTGGACCTCGATGACCAAGGGCGTGCAGAAAGCAAATTTTTTCGCTGAGTCCCACGATCGGGGCGTCCGCCAGCGCTCTTTTCCGGTCGCTGCATCCAGGGCGACGACAAACGGCTGGTCCGCCCCATCGCAACTGAAGATCAGCAGATCGTCCACCAGCACGGGGCTGCCGCCGTTGCCATGGACTGGTGCGTAGCGAATGTCGCGGTTGCTCCAAACGAGCCGCCCTCGGCGATCCAAGCAAGCCGTCCCTTGATGGCCGAAATGTACGAAAATGCGGTCGCCCGAGACAATCGGCGACGGGCTGGCATGGCTGTTCTTCGAGTGGATCGGGGGCGACGTCTTTCCGTCCTGGTGGAACACTTGCACATCCCAAATGATTTTGCCCGTGCCGGCGTCCAGGCACAGAGCACGCAGGGAATGATCGATGCCCTCCGGGACGGCCGTGGTCAAGTAAACCCGCCCCTCGACGAGCGCCGGCGAGGACCAGCCCAGGCCAGGAATCGGCGTCTTCCAGCGGATGTTTTTCCCTTCGCTCCACGTGGTGGGCAGCGGTTTGCCGTGGTAGTGTCCTTGGGCGGTCGGACCACGGAACTCGGGCCAATCGGCACCCAAGCCGGGCAGAGCCAGAAGGAGCGCCAGTCGCGAAATTCGGCGGGTCGATCGTGGAGCTTTTTCTTTGGTATTCATCATGCCTCATCCCAAGCCATCATTGGTCGTCGTTTTTCCGCCAAGGTCGAAGCAAGTCCGCGACCCGCCGCGCGCTCAATTCGCTGGAGAGGACCACCTGCGGACCGCGGGTGGTCACACGGAATGTCGCCAACCAATCGAGGAGAGGGAGCAAGGTCGGCCACTCTTGGGCGAGGCGGTCCCGCCACCGTTTGACCACATCGAATGATTGGCGGATCGCTGGTTGGACTTCCCCTGTGGCGACGTTTGGATCGGCGGTATCGAGCCGGATCTCGCAACGCAACGTGCTGTCCACGCGGAGCTGACCGACGACGCTGTCGATTCGCTCGAGGGACTGCCGCTGCGATTCATCGGCGGTGGGGACCACCGCCAAGGCGGCAGGCAAGGCGACGAGCCACCCGCCGTCACCTTGCGTGGTCCGTTCCAGCCCGCGGATCAATTTCAGGTTGGGCCGACCCCAAGTCACTCTCTCCTTGACCCACTCGCGGTGCGATGAGAGGACGAGCGTTTGTTCATCGATGACCTGGAGGAAGATCGGTGGCGAACCAACAGTTTCGTAGTAAATGTCCTCGCCGAGGGAACGCTGCCGGATCGCATCGGGTTGTTGGGCAGCCCATTGCCGTGCCCGGTCTTGAATGTTCTCTGGTTCGAACCGACCTTGCAAGACGATCCAACCGCGGTCGGGTTGAGTCGATGATACCGCCCAGACGAGCCGATCAATGTCGCGTCGAAGGTCGATCTCGAGTCGATTCAAGACATCGACGAGGCGATGGTCGGCACCTTGCGCCTGTTCCAGAACGGGCTTGAAATGGGACCGGCCCAGCGGCGAGTTGAGGAGCCGACGCAGTTCGAGGCACACGACCAGGTCGGAAGCGGGGGGGATCGGCGCAACCGGCGTCGGCTCGGTGGCTGCTGTGTGGCTGATGGCTGTCCCTAGGCAGGCGAACACCAGAAGAACGCGAAGACCCCAAAGTGACCAGAGACGCATCAAAGGCAACGCCATTTTCAACATTTCCGGGAGGGCAGCGGCTGGCTCCAGTCGGGGCGGGCCGACCGATCAGAGGACCCGAGTGATCAGGCATTTCAGGTAGCCTGTCTCGAGACATGATAGGGCCAACGGGTGATCTGGCGCGGGGCCACGCCGCTCGAGAATCTGCACTTCCCGACGCTCGGCCTGAGCGACCTGGGCAAGCAAGTCGACCAGCATTTCCATCGTGATCAACCCCGAGCAGCAGCACATCACGAAGATTCCCTCGGGTCGCAGCAGCCGCAACCCCAGCCTTTTTAATCGGCGGTAACCCCGCAACTCCTCGGGGATGGCATGGCGGGTGCGGGCAAACTTCGGCGGATCGAGGATGACCATGTCGAACCGTTGCCCCTCTCGCTCCAACCG
>JAOAAM010000035.1 GCA_026418875.1 Gemmataceae bacterium
ACTCTCCACCACCCACACCGGCAAGACAAAGAGCGTGGCCCGGCCCTGGCTAGTATTCTCTCGAATCGAATACTGGACCGGGACCTCGATGCTCCGGCCTTCGTGCGACAAGTTGACGATTGTCTCCTTGATCGACGTGGGAATCAGGCTGATCGTGTCGCCGTCCTCCGCGGGACGCGGTGCTGGGGCCTTCGGCGGCGCCTGAGCTTCGATCGACGTGGGCGACAGCCCCAAAACAACAGCGACCGCGAGATGTACAACTCGGGAATGCATCGGGAAAACCTCCTGCGAATTCAGGACGATGCCCGATCGGGCGAAGAACATTGTACACGGCCCGCCGTCCCCTTGAGAAACGATTTTTGTCAGCCTGCACCCATGCTTTTTGCATGCACTTGATGAACAGACTGGCGACGTTTGACCGCACCAAAAAACATCCAATACTAGCAACTGGTAGCGAGGCGCATCGACACCCGGGACAGATGATCGTGCACCTCGCTTGGGTTCAGCGTTGCGAATCCGAGGTTGCATTTTATGAAATGAAGGAAATTCATGAAATCATTGAAAAAGTACGCGATCCCCTGGATGGTGGGAAAAAGAAGGCCGCTGATTTCGATAGTGACGGCGGCTTTTCTTGAACGGTGTGCTTCATGCAGTTCAAAACCATAGGTTTGACGACCAATTGGGTCGAAAGCTCGTCGTCCCGGCGTCGGTTAGCACATATCATGAGGATTGATGAATATGCCCTTGGACGACACCATCGCCGCTTGTGCCCACGCGCCTGGAGTGGGGCGACGGGCTGTCGTGCGTTTGAGTGGCCCGCAGGCCATCGAGATCGCAGCCGAGCTATTCAGCGGGTCAAGGTCGATCGAGCCCGGCCAGCGTTCCTGGTACGCCGGCACGATCCACTTGGCTGAGCTTCAGCGATCTTTGCCGGCTCGCTTGCTGGTGTGGCCGCCGCCTCGATCCTACACCGGTCAGCCGATGGCCGAGATTCATACAGTGGCGTCACCTCCCCTGGTTGATCTGCTGATGACCGCCATTCTTCGTCGTGGTGCCCGACCTGCCCAAGCTGGCGAGTTCACGCTTCGGGCGTTCCTTCACGGCCGGCGCGATCTGTCCCGAGCCGAAGCCGTCCAAGCCGTTGTCACAGCCGGCAGCCGCGATGAGCTGCGATCTGCTCTGGCTCACTTGGCTGGAGGTGTGAGCCAACCCCTGACCCACCTGCGCAATGACCTGCTGAACCTGCTAGCTGACGTCGAGGCCGGATTGGATTTCATCGAGGAAGATATTACATTTGTCAGCCAACGTGATGTGCTTTTGCGTTTAACGAATGCCCTAGCCCACCTCACCACTTTGCAACGCCAGCTACGCCAACGTGCCGTTTCCGATCCAACCTTTCGTGTGGTACTCACCGGAGCGCCGAACGCGGGCAAGAGCAGCTTATTCAACGCCTTACTTGGCGCGGAAAATGCCTTAGTCAGCCCCGAACCAGGAACAACTCGCGATTATATCTCCCACGTCCTTACACTTGGCGATACCCGCGTGGAATTAGTTGACACAGCCGGCTGGCAAACTTCGACCAACGTGATTGAGCAGCAAGCACAGCAATTGGGAAGCGCCGCCATCCAGCAGGCTCACTTGCTGCTCGTTTGCATCGAAGCTGGGAGATTGCCCAATGAATGGGAGCAATCATTCCTGAGTCAGAGGGAGCCACAGGTATTGGCCGTCGCGACGAAATGCGATCAAGGCGAGCCAGCACCGGGTCTGTTCGCCACGAGTGCCCAATCGGGGCTGGGGATAACAGAATTGAGAGAGCGACTGGCGGAAATCGCTGAATCCCGCCCATCGTCGGCATTTATCTCCAGCTTGGCGCGGTGCCAGCATCATGTCGAGGCCGCCATTCACGCCTTACGCCGCGCACACGCCGCCTCGTTGCATGACGAACCGCCGGAGTTGTTAGCTTTCGAGATTCGCTCGGCCCTCGACGAAATAGGCACTATCACAGGTGCCGTCCATACGGAGGATCTATTGGATCGTATCTTCTCCCGCTTCTGCATCGGGAAGTAGCGATGTTCGCCCGCCATCCGAATGTCACAATACGCCGCCGAAGTCTCCGCGACTACTCGGAGGTCGGCCAAAGCCTTAGGAGAATCATGACGACCGGAGCGAGCAAGAGGACCAAACCGAGTGCGAAGAAACCGAGTCCGATCAACCAGATGCCGATGTTAGATCCAACCCCCGCCTTGGCAGGTCCGATGGAGTCGTCGAATCTGAGAGCGGCAAAGACCGTTTCCACGTCGTGGGGTTTTTTGACTTCAGGTCGAGATTCCAGCCCGAGGATCGAGCTGAGTTCTTTCGCCTCAGAGTCGGCGAGGGCCAATGTTTCGGCATTGACCATCAGGTGGTCGAGCCAAGGTGTTTCTGACATGGATCGACGGGCCGAGAGGAGGAGATGGCCAAGCAGGGGCGTGAGGATCGGATCGTCGTATTTCCACAATTCGGCCACCAGGACCGATTGTTCCGGCTCGATAAAATCCCGACGGCTGAAGAGCAAATGATCCCCCGTGTCGTGCCGATGCCAAAGTTCCATCCCGCCCACAACCAGGGCACGCAAGGCACAGGCGATGACCAGGTGCGGAAAGCGGTCGATATCCGGCCCGTACAAGCCTTTCGCTCGGGTTGGATGTTGATAGTGCGGATGGCCGATCTCTCCGGGTGTCCTGCGGGCGAGTTCCGGAACCCACATGCCATCATAATCGATGAGTTTCAGCCCCAGGCGGGTGCCTTGACCCGACGGCACCAGGAGGACATTCCCATGTTGCAAATCGCCATGAGCGATGTCAGCTTGTCGTAGCCGCCGACAAAGCCGAACCCACATCAGAAATAACGATTCCAGGTTGGCGGGGCTGCCACCAAATCGGCGGATGAACTCATCTAAGGTCAGCCCCTCGACCCAATCCATTTGGAGTAATGGGAACCATTTCCCATGAACTCGAATCCCCTGCGGATGAAAGCGGAACCCAACAACAAAGGGCAGATTCGCTTGGCTCAGATGACGATCAATCGCCGCGTATCTTTCTTGCAGTCCGGAGACAGGCCGGGTGAAGCATTTCAATGCCCAGAGCCGGCCGCGACCGTCGCGAAATGGGTAAACATCCGCAAAGTTACCGGAACGAGGCACGGGGATGCCCAGGTTGTTGGTCACCGGTGTCCCTTGCCGAAGCAGTGGGTCAGCGAACGAGGTTGCGGGGTTTTGGATCGCCTCGTTGTAATCTTGAGACAAGGGCCATTTCAATCGTGCGTCTCCGGTCTCAATTCAATGAGCAACATTGTGACATCATCATTTCGCAACTGCCCCGCTGCCGATGCCGACTGCACCAGTCCCGGCAGGGCGTCGAATCGTAAGAGATCAGGCCAGACCGGCGTTCGAGATTCGTCCCGCTCCAGCGCCCATTTCGCCAGGGCATCGGTCATTAAAAGAAAAGCATCGCCGGAACACGCCCGGCCCCAAGTTTGTCGCTGCACGGGGAGCGAATCCCAACGGGAATCGATGAGCTTGGGCAATTGGTTGAAATCACCGGATGAAGTCGCGGGAAATGACAGTGTCACTCGGGTGCCACGCAGATGAAAAAGACAGCAGTCGCCAATGGCTAGTGCATGCCAATCCCACATGTTATCTGGCCGCGGAGTCAGCGAGAAACCGAGGAAAGCAGCATGGGCACCCTGGCGCAACTGTTCTTCGAGATACCAAGGCAGAGGACGGCCCGTGACCATGTCGCCGAACTCTCGGCGGGCTTGAGCAAACCAATGATTTTCGTCAAAAACATCTTGCAGATGTTCGACAAAGGACCGGACGAGACACCTGGCCCACTCGCCGGAGAAAGCGCTCTCGCTGGCCCCATCCGCGATGGCGAACCGTCCGAGAATGGGATTTGCGGCGACGGCGTCTTCATACTCATGGTCGCCGTGACCACGCTTCGGTCGGCCCCAACTCAGCCAGCGCAGTCGATCGGAGATCGAATCGGTCACCGCATCCTCGTCGACACTCGTGTCCCAATATCAAGAAACCGAATGACCGAAATCAGGTCGGCATTGAACACGAATCCTCGGCTCATCTCGTCGATGAGGAACCCTTCATCACGAGCAGCCTGCCGCAGTGGAGGAGGAAACAAACTGGAGATACGAAACAACATCCGAGCATAGGGGTCTGGCAACAATGACTCATCCGACGGAAATAGGATCGGTGGTTTCGACTCCGACGATAAATGCTGTCTCTTATACACATCT
>JAOAAM010000044.1 GCA_026418875.1 Gemmataceae bacterium
CCGGATCGACTTGGAATGGAATCGCCCCGTCGTCGAACTTGCCCTCCAACACCGCCGTGAGCAAGGCCCGAGTGTGGGTGAGTTCGATTCGATGGCCCACGCCATAAGGCCCGCGGATCCAGCCTGTGTTCACCAGCCACACCGGGCAGCGGTATTGTCCCATCCGCTGTCGCAGCATCTCGGCGTAGCGGGCGGGGTGCAACGGCAAGAAGGGCGCGGCGAAACAAGTGCTGAAGGCGGCCTCCGGCTCGGTCACGCCGGTCTCCGTCCCGGCCACTTTCGCCGTGTAGCCCGCCATAAAGTGGTACATCGCCTGCTCGGGGTTCAGGCGGGACAAGGGCGGGAGCACGCCGAACGCATCGCACGTCAGGAAGAAGATGTTCGTGGGATGGCCGCCCCTCCCGCTCAATTCGCAATTGGGAATGAAATCCACGGGATAGGCGGCTCGCGTGTTCTCGGTGATCCGGTCGCTGTTGAAATCGGGAATGCGTGTGGCAGGGTCGATGACGACGTTCTCGAGGACGCTGCCGAAGCGGATCGCATTCCAGATCTGCGGCTCGCCTAGACGGGATAGCCGGATCGTCTTGGCGTAACACCCGCCTTCGATGTTGAAGATCCCCTCCTCCGACCAACCATGCTCGTCATCGCCGATCAACCGCCGTGCTGGGTCGGCGGAAAGCGTCGTCTTCCCCGTGCCGGATAATCCGAAGAACAAGGCGACGTCGCTCTTGGTCCCGACGTTGGCCGAGCAGTGCATCGGAAATACGCCGCGCTGCGGCAGCAGGAAGTTGAGGACGGAAAAGACGGATTTCTTGATCTCGCCGGCGTAGTGCGTGCCGGAGATAACGACGAGCCGCCGGCTGAAGTCGATCCCGACGAAGACATCCGAACCCGGGCCTTGCGCTGACAAGAACGGCCGGCAATCGGCAGCGACGAGGATGTGCCAATCCGGCTGGAATCGCGCCAGTTCCTCCCGCGTGGGGCGCAAGAATAAGCAACGAGCGAACAATGCGTGCCATGCCTTCTCGGCGACGACCCGAACGCGAAGCCGATGCTGCGGGTCGGCACAGGCCTCGCCATCGGTGACATACAGTTCCCGGTAGTTCAGGTGTTCCGCCGCTCGCTTCCAGACCAGGTCGAACTCCGCAGCCGTGACCGGTTGATTCACGCTGCCCCAATTCACCAGCGATTCGGTGAGCGCATCGCGGACGATGAAGCGGTCCTTCGGCGAGCGACCCGTCCTCGCGCCCGTGTAAGCGACCAACGCCCCCATGTCGGTCAGTTGTGCCTCCAAGCGCGCCAACGACCGCTCGATCAAGATCGGCACGGGTAGGTTGGCGTGGACCGTGCCCTCCGGTTTCAGTCCGCAAACCGACAGGTCCGGCGGCGGCAGTTCGAGAGGCTTGGCGGGCATAGGCGGTCCTTTCTCAATGTCCAGGCAACCAACCGCACGTGATGCGAAGATTATAGCCCGAGCGTTGCCCTTCGGATGCCCGAACTGAACACGCAAACGGTTTACACCGAGCCGAAAGTCAGCCCGACTTGACAGCCTTCTCCAAACTCGTTTACCATACCGCCGCCCCAACATCGCCAAGGAAATGGCAGTCATCGGTCACGGAGGGCGTCGGCCTATGTCACCTCTCGATCCACGGAACCGGTGCGGTCCTAGAACCGCCCGCCAAATAGGGGCCTGGTTTCGTTGCCCTTGGGGCGTGGCACCGCTGCTCTTCTGTTCCGAACTTCACTCGAGTCGGCCGCAACTCGACTTCCCGCCGGCCGGTGATCCCCGGACCGTTGCACCCACTGCATCCGGCCGCCGGTGATGATGCCACGAGACGAAAGATACGCGAAAGACACAACGTTCAAGACACAAGCTGGACGAGAGTCAAACCACACGAGAGTCGCAAGACACGACGGATTTTTCCTCTGAGGTGCCGATCCGAGCATGCGAAAGCTCAATGTGCGATTTCTGATTTGGTTGCTGGTGGCGACCGCGATTCTGGTCGGCGGGCTATGGGGGGTGCACTACCTGCAACACGACCGGATTGCCGCCGCGTTGTTGTGGCAGGCGGAGACAGCCCGCCAGGAGAATCGCCTTGATCAAGCGGCCCAACATTACGAGCGTTATCTCGAATTCAGGCCGAACGACAGCCGTGCGGTGCTCGCCTTTGCCGACATGCTCGAAGAGGAGATGAATCGGCAGCCGCTTGCAACTCGGCAACCCCGCAAAATCGTCTTCCTGTTGGAGCGCGTGCTGGAACTCGAACCGGATCGCGACGACGTTCGGCGTCGGGTGGTGAACCATTACCTGCTGCCACGTCTGCGTCGTTACAAGGATGCCGAGGCACACCTGGACATTTTGCAACGGAAGTCGCCCGAGGACGGGTCGCTGTGGCAACAGCGGGCGATCTGTCAGGAACAGACCGGGCAATACCTCGCCGCGGCCGAGTCCCTCGAGCAGGCCATCCGTTTCCCACCGGATCAGGTGCGAAGTCACGAGTTGTTGGCTCGACTTTTGCGCCGCCGACTCAATCGCGCCCAGCGAGCGGACGAGGTGATCGCCCAAATGGTCCGGAACCACCCCGACTCGCCGGAGGCTTACCTGGCACGTGCCCGCTATCGGATGGAATTCAACCTCGGCGACTTCGCCGACGATGCCCGCCAGGCAATTTCCCTGGCCCCTGAGAATCCCGAGGCCATTTTGCTCTATGCCCGGTCGCTGCAACTCGCGGGGAAAGTCGAAGAAGCGAAAAGGCAACTCGAGGAGGGAATTCGGCGACATCCCCAAGACGCCCGGATGTACCGCCATCTCGCATGGATCGAGTATTTTGCCAAGCGGCTGGACTCTGCCCGGCAGTGGCTTCAAGCAGGCATCATCGCCTGCCCCGAGGCCCATGAACTCCAAACCGCCCTGGCCGAACTTTTGATCCAGGGCAAGATGTTCGACCAGGTGCAAAAAATCGTTGACGATTTGAAATCCCGCGGTGTTCGTGAGGAACGGATCAAGTACCTGATCGCCCGCATCGCCGTCGAGCAGGGCCATTGGACCGACGCCGTGCAGCAACTCGAACGCTTGCGTGCCGAGTCGCGCACGGATCCCGAGCTAGCCATCCAAGTTCACATTGTGTTGGCGCAATGCTTCAAGCAATTGGGCGACTCGGAGAGGCAAGCCGATTCCCTTCGCCGGGTCCTCGAGATGGACGCGCAGTCGCTGCCGGCCCGGCTGGGGCTTGCCGCCCTACACGCGAATGCGGGTCGGCTGAATGAAGCGATCAAGGAATACGAGCAGATCCTTCACCTGCCCAGTGTGCCCGACCATGTCCCGCTGGAGTTGGCCCGTTTAATGATTCGGCGAAAAATTCGAAACCGCGCCGATGCGACACCCTGGGCCGACATCGAGAAGCTGATTGCCCAAGCCGAGCAACGCCGCCCCAACGCTGTTGATGCGTGGCTCGTTCGCAGTGAATTTCTCTTGGCACGGCAGCGGGCCAATGATGCCTTGGCCCTGTTGGCTGCGAATGTCCCCGCGAGCAAGGAGCCACGGGCTTGGATTCAGTACGCCCACTGTGCCGAGATCGTGGATCGGTCGGGACCGGACATCTTGGATCAGGCGCAACGTGTGCTCGGCGATCTTCCTGAGTTACGCTTGAAACGGGCCGCCATCCTGCTTCAACGGTCGCCCTTGACGGCGCGAGGGATCGTGGCGGCTTTGGAGAAAGCACCCGCCGAGTGGACAGCGGATCAGCGGCACCAACTCTGGCAGGGACTCGCCGAGTTGTACTTGGTGATGCAGGACGACGCATCGGCCCGCCGACTCCTGCGGCAGTTGGCCCAGGAGCGACCCCACGATCTGCATTGCCGCGTGCTGCTGGCTGAATCCGCAATCCAAGACGGCCAACTCGACTT
>JAOAAM010000055.1 GCA_026418875.1 Gemmataceae bacterium
GGTATGCCCCGTAAGGAGTCGTCGTTCGAGCCCGGTGGCAAGTTCCCAAATGCGGATTGTCTGATCGTCGCCGCCGGTCGCCAGCCAGCGTCCATCGCTGCTGACGGCCACGGCACGTAAACCACGGACGTGACCCGTCGATGAATTTCCGGGTTCGTCAGAAAACTCCCACAGACGCACGGTTCGATCAACCGACGCGGAAGCGATGCTCTGTTGCTTGGGCACGAACACCACGGAGCTGACCCAATCGCCATGGCCGCGGAGGGTGCGTACCTCTTGCCGATTGAGCAGGTCCCACACTTTGATGGTTGCGTCACCGCTGCCACTGGCCGCGAAACGACCATCCGGGCTGACAGTCACAGCGCCGACGGGGCCGCCGTGCCCAGTCCACTTCGTCTTGGCAACCGCGACCTGCCCGGGGGGAAATTCCCACACAATCACGAGTCGATCCGTGCCGCCGGAGATGAGGAGCCGACCGTCGGGAGTATAGGCTAAGGAGCTGACCCCCTCTTGGTGAGCCGAAAAACTGCCGAGTTGCTGTTTCGTTTCAAGATCCCAAAGGACGACCACGCCATCGACACACCCGACGGCCGCCACTTTTCCATCCGGTCGGACGGCGATGCTGCTGACCGCCGAGCGGTGACCTCCCAGAACGAGGCTCTGACCAGTGGCGATGGACCACACTCGGACGGTTTTGTCGGCGCTGCCTGAGAGAAGCTGGGCGCCGTCGGGGGTAAACGCAGCGGCCAGGATCGCCCCTTCGTGGCCGGTCAGATCTTTCTGCCAAGCGCCCGTGCGAGATTGCCACACTTTCAAAACTTTATCCCCGCCGCCGGAGATGAGCGTCTCACCGTCGGCCGAGTATAGCACGGTGGTCACGGGGAGCCGATGCCCCTCCAAGCGATGCTGAATGGTGCCTGTCGCTGCATCCCACAAAAGCACCCGACGATCCGCACCCGCACTGGCGATCTGCTGGCCATCCGGGCGAGCGGCAACCGACCATACCGGCCGATCATGTCCGACCAATTGACGATGCGAGTCATCCACCTGCAGCGGCCAAAGGCGAACCGACTGGTCAACGCTGGCCGAGGCGAGGTATCGACCATCGGGTGAAAATGCAAGGCTGTTGATTTGATCTTCATGCCCCTGGAGCACACGGATGGGGCGGTCGGGCACGCCGACTTCCCAAATGCGGATCAGGTGATCGGCCGAGCCTGTTG
This sequence comes from Gemmataceae bacterium, assembly GCA_026418875.1. GTDB lineage: Bacteria > Planctomycetota > Planctomycetia > Gemmatales > Gemmataceae > CAKZUU01. The sequence continues at coordinate 1,221 of JAOAAM010000055.1, forward strand.
CCAAAAACTTTCCGTCGGGGCTGATGGCGATGGCGGCGACCAACCCGCCGTGACCCGAAAATTCGTGACGCCGCACTCCCACGCTGCCGTCCGTTGTTCCGCCCACGTTTGGTGCAACATACCATCGAGCGGAGCGCTCGCCGCAAGCAGCGAGATGCCGGCCATCGGGTGAGAAGACGACCTGATATGCCCCCGATTGGAAAAGAGTCGCAGAAAATCGCAGCCGCTTTCCCGCCTCGGCCTCGGGTTCGTAAACGCGCAAGGTTCCGGGGCTGGTTCCTCCAGAATCGAGACAAGCCAGCAGCTTCCCATTCGGACTCCAGGCGACGCTCTGGACAGGCGCTTGAAATTCCTTCGCGCCGAATTCAAGGACGGGTTGATCGGAGGTGACGTCCCAAATGATCACATTGCGGTCGTCCCCTCCCGAGGCGACCTGCCGGCCATCGGGGCGAATGGCCAAGGTGTTCACCGTCCGCGTGTGATTCTTCCAACTACGGATCAGCGAGCCATCCGCGGGGTTCCACATGCGGACCTCGTTGCCACCCGCGGTGACGATGAACTTTCCCTGCGGATCCCAAGCGACAGCCCGTACTGCCTCCTGATGATCGCGGTAGGTGAAAAGTTCCCGTCCGTTGCTCAGGTCCCAGATCTTCACCGTTTTGTCTTTGCTGGCGCTGGCCAACCGTGTGCCATCGGGGCTGTAGGCGATCGCCAGGGCCGCATCGCCGTGCTGGAGTCGCGGAACGATCAGGGCGTGGGCATGGGGCGGGACCACGCTTGGATAAGCGGGGAGTAACCAACGTGCCTGGCGGAAGGCCGCGGCGGCTTCACCAAGTCGTTGAGCCGCGAGTGCCGCTTCTCCCCGGGCCGCGGCCCGGTCGGCTGGCTCGAGGCGACTCGGGGCGAAACGGGTCGCCGCTTCCTGCCGCTCCTTGACGAATTGATCGCGCAAAGCCCGCGCCTGATCCAGCGTGATCTCCGCCGACCAGGCGGGCAACCCGATCAAGAGACCGACCCAACAAGTGACTTGCCGCATCCGAGTGCCTCGCAGTCCCAGCCGCCCCCACCCGATCCGTCATCGAGAATTCAGCAGACGGCTGGACCGCTAACACTCTAATCGTTGTCCGGGGTTCGGTCCAGACTTCGAGCACCGATCCGGGCCAGGAAACGTGCTTTCTGCGCGGCGGTCAATTCGTCGGTAAATCGGTCCCGCACTGCCTCGATCCAGCGAATCTTGACCGAGCGGTAGTCGACCGCGACCCGACACAACACCGGCCCCTCGTGCGCCAGGACCGCGGCGACAGTCTGCGGCAGATGCTCGGGGCGGCACACTTCGGCGTAGCCTAGTCCCAAACCCCGTGCCAACGCGGCATAATCCAGCCGTGCCAATCGAGTCGCCGTCACACGCCGATACGCCGCCCACTGCAACATCTGCATGTAGTGGTACGAGCAATCATCCAGGATGAAGAACTTGACCGGCAGACCCGCCCGCGATGCCGTCGACAGTTCCATCGCGGTCATCAGGAAGCAACCGTCGCCCGTGATGGTCGCGACACATCGCCCCGGCAGGGCACGCTGGGCCCCGAGCGCCGCCGGAATGGACCAGCCCATCGCCTGATTATCCGTCGGGTTGAAGTAGGTTCGTGGCTGACTGACGCGAAATCCCTCGGCCGCTAAATGCTCTGACACCGTCACATCCACGAAAAGCAGGCCATCCGGAGGCATGCAGGACCGCAGCGATTGAATCAGTTGCATCGGATGCACGCCGCAAGCGCTGCCAGTCATGGCGGAAAAGGTGCGCGACTCCTCGGCGCGGTAATGCCGAATCCGTTGCATCAGTCGCGGCTGCGGCTCCCGACGCACCGCTTCGCATTCCAGAACCCGAGACAAGAAAAGACCCGCATCGGCGTGCACCGCCACATCAGCTCGAAGGACCCGACCCAAGTTGCACGAGTTGGCGTCCACGTGGATGACGTGCTTGGGCCGCGGATTCGCGTAGAATCCCGTGGAGACTTCGCTGAATTTGACGCCGATCGCCAAGAGCACGTCCACGTCCTTGAAGATCGTTTCCGCCACGACACTCCCTTGCGGTCCGTACCCCCAACCCACGGACAAGGGGTGATACTCGGAAATCACCCCTTTCCCGGAGACGCTGGTCGCCACGGGGGCCTGGAGAGCTTCGGCAACGCGGCAAACCTCCGTCGAATAATCCATGCAGCCCAGACCCGCGTAAATTCCCACCCGCAGGTTTCGTCGTGATAGCAGCGACAACGCCCGCTCCACCGCGGCGTCGTCGCAGGGGACCGCGGCCGGCGCCAACGGCGGGGCATCGAAGTGGTACATCTCGATCAGCTGGTTGTACGGGATCACCACAGCCGTCGGGCCAGGTTCTCCGTCAATTGCCTGAGCGAATGCCTGCCGAATGGCAGTCGGAATTCCGCTCACGTGTTTCGTTTCGAAAACGCACTTGCACACGCTCTCCAACATGGCCCGCTGGTTCAACGCATGCACCTGGAAGGGCCGAAATTTTTCGCCACGGGCAATGTCGCCGACGATCGCCACCACCGGGATCGAGTCCAACAGCGCTTCGCCCAGGCCGGTCATAGCGTTCGTGACACCCGGTCCGGGCACCACCGTCAACACACCGGGTTTGCCAGTGGCCCGTGCATAGCCGTCGGCCATGCACGCCGCCGACATTTCATGAGCGACCAACAAGTAAGCCAAACCGCGGGACTTCATGGCGTCCCACAACTCGTTCTCCTGAGCGCCGGGGATTCCGAAGACCAAGTCGCAGCCTTCGGCCTTCAGTGTCTCGACCACCGCTTCCGCCCCGGATAAGCGACCACGGACCCAACCGTCGGCAGTTTGCCGTCGCCAAAAGCGTGGACGAGCCACCGCCGAACCCGATGCCGGGAGCATTGCCACGGACGCGCTCGCAGCTTGCAGCAACGCTCGACGGGAAAAGGGAATGTCCATGCTTTCTCCAGTCCGAACGGGATCCTTGGATCCGCCGTCCGCCGCGAAATTGTGGCGCGGTTCGCAGACGAAGCTGAGGCGGCAACATCGGGAATATCGGCAGAGCCGGTCAGTGCCGTGTATGAATTAAGCTCGTCAAAGCCGCTAGTTCGCGACCACTCAGCCAATCAGGAAGAAGGAGTGGAAGAGGAAACCTGGGAAGTCGGATCGCGTCCCGTCGACCGGCCCTTCATCGGTGGATCACGATCTTGCCGAAATGCTGCCCTGATTGCAAGTACTTGAGCGCTTCCACGGCTTGATCGAATGGGAAGACGCGGTCGATCACGGGTTTCAGCCGATGCCAAGCGATCGCTC
>JAOAAM010000060.1 GCA_026418875.1 Gemmataceae bacterium
GCCACGCTCTGGCGGCCAAGCAATTCGGCATCCGAACTCGGGACATCACCCTGTTGCCCATCGGCGGCGTGGCCCGGCTGGAGCGGATGCCCGACAAACCCGTGCAAGAATTGATCGTGGCTCTCGCCGGTCCCGCCGTCAATGTCGTCCTGGCGGTGGCGCTCTTGGGGGGCTTGATCCTCTCGGGCCGACTCATCGATTGGGGCGAATCGCTACACATCGGCGGCGCCTTCGTCCTGAATCTGGTGGCCATCAACATTATCCTGGCCGTCTTCAACATGTTGCCGGCTTTCCCCATGGACGGCGGACGAGTCTTGCGTGCCCTGTTGGCCTTGGGTGGTGATTATGTCTGGGCGACCACCGTGGCGGCCCGCATCGGACAATTGATGGCGATCGGCTTCTTCCTGCTGGGCTTGTTCGGCAGCTTTGTCGGCTTCGGCAGCCCGATGTTGCTCCTCATCGCCTTGTTTGTCTGGATCGGGGCCGAAGAAGAAGCCGACATGGTGCGGACTCGAGCGGTGCTGGCCGGTGTCCCGGTCTCCCGACTGATGGCGACGCATTTCCAAGCCCTTCGTCCCGACGATGCCATCGCCAACGCCGCCGCTTGGGTCATCCGCGGCTTCCAGCATGATTTCCCCGTGGTCGACAACGGCGAGGTGGTCGGCATGCTGGCCAAACGTGATCTGTTGGAGGCACTTGCCGGAAGAGAACCGCAAACCCCGGTGCGGGACGTGATGCGGACCGATTTTGAGCGGATCCACCCGCTCGACACGGTGGAGACGGCCTTGTCTCGCTTCCAGGAGTGTCAATGCCACGCTCTGCCGGTGGTCCATCGTAACAATTTGGTTGGCATGATCACCTTGGATCGCATCGGTGAATTCCTGATGTTGCGGGATCGGATGCGGATGGCGTCGGGGGGGCCATCGGAGGCCGTTGACGTCCCCGTCGTGACGCCGGCAGCCGACACCCGCCGCAGTTGACGGCTCCGACGCCCTTGACCCAATCGAAGCCACCCGCGTTCGCATCGCAGCCGAGTTCGCCGAACATGCATTTCCTCATGTGCCCGTTGGGCACCGCCGGCGACATTCACCCATTCCTGGCGATCGGGTGCCGTCTGCGACAACGGGGGCATCAGGTATCGATGATCAGCCACACCCAATTCGGCCCATTGATCCGCTCGCATGGGCTGGAGTTCATCGACCTGAACGACGAGCCGGCTTACAGCGAGACCCACAACAATCCCGACGTGTGGCACCCGCGCCGGGGTTCCGCTTTGGGCGCTCGCTTCTTCCTTCGCCACACGATGCGCCCCTACTACCAAGCCGTCGCCGATCGCTATGTCCCGGGTCGGACGGTCACAGTCTCGAATCATTCGGGATTCGGCGGGAGGATGGCGCACGACCATCTCGGCGTGCCCTACGTCACGCTGCAAACCAGCCCCGCCTATGCCTTCAGCGTGCTGCGGCCGCCTCGTTATGCCTTCTGGTCGCCGTCGGAGAGGTCGCCGCTTTGGTTCCGCCGGGCGTACTTCTGGGTCGGCGATCGCTTGGTGGTCGATCCTTTGCTGGGGCCTGAGATTAACCGCTTTCGCTCCGAGTTGGGACTGCCGCCGGTGCGTCATTTGCTCCGCTGGCAGATGTCGCCGCAACGGATCATCGGCCTGTTTCCGAGATGGTTCTCCGACCCACGCCCGGAGGATTGGCCGGCTCACCTGATCGAGTCGGAATTCCCACTATTCGACGACGCCGAGGGCTTGCCCGACGACCTCGCGGAATTTCTTCGCCAGGGCGACCCGCCCATCGTCTTCACCCCGGGGACTGGGGTAACGCATGCAGCGGATTTTTTCCGGGCAGCGGTGGAGGCATGCCTTCAGTTGGGTCGTCGTGGGCTTCTGCTCTCCCGAACGGTGACGCACATCCCGCCTTCGCTCCCCGACCGCATCCGCCACTTCTCGTATGCCCCGTTGGGCGCGCTCTTGCCGCATGCGGCTGCCATGGTGTATCACGGCGGCATCGGCACGCTGGCCCAAACCATCCGCGCGGGCTTGCCGCACGTGGTGATGCCCATGGCCCACGATCAGCCCGACAATGCGTACCGTCTCGTCCGGTTGGGCGTCGGTCGGGTGGTTTGGCCGCGGCACTTCACCGGTGCGAATTTGGCCCAAGCTTTACGCGAATTGCTCACGAATGCCGATGTCACTCGGCGATGCCGCGAGTTGGCCCAGCGGATTCCGGCCGACCCGGTCGCGCCGACCGTCGAACTTCTGGAACGTTTTGCCCAGGAGGTGGCCTCTTCGGGCTGATTCTGAACCTCCGCCGCGGAGTGTGCCGAACGGTATGCGATTCCTCCATTGGGCCAAAGGCATTGTTCGACTCGCGGGCATCGATCAAGCCGTCGCCTTCACTCTGGCGGGGCACCTCTGGAACGTGGCCACCGCTCCGCTGTTGCTTGTCCTGATGATCCGCAGCTTGGAGGTCGGCGAACGGGGGGTGCTCTTCAATTTCATCAGCATTTGCCAAGTGCAAGTCATCTTCGCCTTGGGTGTCGGCACCGTCATCCAGCAACTTGCCAGCCGCCAACGCGCCTTCCTCCAGCCTCAACCCGACGGCACCTTCTCGGGCGATCGTCCGGCCAAACAGCGACTCGCGTCGCTTTTCCGCGGCGGGTTGCTCTGGTTCCTGGGCATCGCCGTCACCGCATTTTTTGTCCTCCTGCCTGTTGGCTGGGGGTTCTTTCAGACGTCACCGGGAACGGAATCGGTCTCGTGGAAGTTGCCTTGGATTCTGACATTGTTCGTCGCCGTCCTCGACTCCGCCGTCAACAGCGTCTGCCTGTTCCTCTCCGGCTGTGGGCAGGTCACGGAGGTGGCACGAGTCACCGCGCTGAAACAAGCGGTCATGACCTCGGCCCTGATGCTGGGCTTGTTGGCAGGCATCCGGCTCTTGGCTCATCCTGCCTCCGGCTTCCTCGGAATCGTCGTTTGCCTCGGGTGGTTGCTCCTCACGCGACGACGGCTCCTCGTGGACCTTTGGCAAACCCCCAAGCCCCAAGATGGCTTCCGATGGCGCAGGGACGTCTGGCCCCTGCAATGGCGCGTGTCCACGTCTTGGTTAAGCACCATGATCGTGATGCACGGGTTGAACCCGGCGACGCTGTATTGGCAGGGAGCCGAGTCCGCCGGTCAGGTCGGGTTGTCGATGTATATCCTGCTGACGATCCAGAACATGGGATGGAGCTGGATGGCCACGCGCATCCCGCAGTTTGGCGTTCTTGCGGCTCAGCGACGTTGGAAAGAGCTGATGCACACGTTCCGGGCCGTCCTGACC
>JAOAAM010000067.1 GCA_026418875.1 Gemmataceae bacterium
CCCGCCATTGCCGACGACAGAGTAAATCGTCTCGTTCTGCACATGGACCGAATTGACGATGCCGATGATCGTCGCATCGACGGGCAGTTTCTCCGTCTCAGGCGTCATCCGAGCGCTAGACCCCTGGACAATCAAAACCAACTCACCCAACCCAGCCCCCACGGCATCCACACAGACAAAGGTTCGCCCGACCCCGATGAGGCGTTTACCCTCCACAGGATCAACCCGAAGCGGTTCGACGGTGAGCAGTTTATGCCCGGTCATCGACTGAACCTTTTGCGTCGCGACCACAACGCCGGTAACTTTAGCGAGGAACATGGATGCTGCCTCTTGCGTTGTGCGATAGTGGTCAGGGAACGCCCCTTTTGCTCAAAATATCAGCGGCTTGTCGGGCGACGATGATTTCCTCATTCGTTGGCATGATCCAGAGAGCGACTCGGCTCGTAGGTTGATGAATAGTTCCTTCTCCACGCATGGTATTATTTTTCTCTTCATCCAGGTAAATGCCGAACCAATCCAGATTGCGGCACACGAGTGAGCGGATCAAAGCTGAATTCTCGCCGATTCCGCCCGTAAAGACGATGGCATCGGCACCATTCATCATTAGAAGGTAGGCCCCGAGATAATGTCGGATGGCCGCGACGAAAACGTCGATGGCGAGTTTCGCTGACTCGTCGCCGTTTGTCGCACGAGCTTCGATGTCCCGCAAGTCGTTCGATCCACACAAACCCAGCAGGCCGGAACGACTAGCCAAGTCCTTAAGAATTTCTTCTAAGGATCGGCCGGTCCGTCGCATGAGAACGGGTAAGGCAAATGGGTCGAAGTCACCAACACGGTTGTTGTGCGGCAACCCGGTTTGCGGACTCATCCCGAGCGAGTTAGCAAGCGATTTGCCATTATGGATCGCGCAGAGTGACGAACTGCCGCCTAGATGGCAGGAAATGATCTTGGCCGCGGGATTGTTCAACAATTCCGCCGTTCGGCCCGCAATGTAGCGATGGCTCGCACCGTGAAATCCCCAACGGCGGATGCCGTATTGGTGATACCACTCCTGCGGCACAGCATAGAATCGATTCTCGGGCGGGATCGTTTCATGGAAGCCCGTTTCGAAGGCAGCCACCAATGGGATGTGAGGTAACTCACGAGCCAGCAGGCGCATGGCAGCGATATAGGGAGGGTTATGTGCCGGCGCCACATCGCTGAATGCTTCCATGGCCCGAAGCACTTCCTCCGTGACGAGCTGCACGCCCGAGACTCCGTCCGCGTGGACGGCTTTGAAACCAATCGCAGCGAGTTGATCAGCGGACGGGAGAGCGCCCATCTCAACAAGTTGCTGCAAGCACAGCGTGACCGCGACGGCGTGGTCAGGGGCATGGATCTCCCGTTCCTGCCGCTGCTCGCCGACCTGCGCGGTTGCCTTGGAAATCGGCGAGCCGATGCGCTCGACAGCGCCGCGTGCCAGCAGCTTCTCGCTTGTCATGTCGAACAAGCGGTACTTGAAGCTGGTGCTTCCAAGATTGGCGACGAGGACAAACATCGGTGACTCGCTTGCAATTGTTTCAGGCCCCGGGAGCCTCCCGTTTGATCGATCGAATCATTGGCCAGCGCGAACAAAGATCAGGACTTACCGAGGAAGACCTCCAGGACGGACGGCTCGGGTCGAGGGATGACATGAGAGCTAATCAATTCACCATTGGCACTTGCCGCGGCCGCCCCGGCCTCCACGGCAGCACGCACACTACCGACATCGCCTCGAACCAAGGTGGTGACATAAGCACCGCCGATTTGAATTTGACCGGCAAGTGTCACATTCGCGGATTTGCACATCGCATCCGTCGCGGCGATCGTCGCAATCAGGCCTTTCGTCTCGACCAGGCCGAGGGCTTCCGAGGAATGACGTTGCGAAACCGAGCTCATGGTATAATCTCTCCGCATTAGGTTATGATGGACTCATCCAACCGAAGTCGACGACGCCTTGCCTGCCTTGGGCAAAATGTTGCTAACATCCTCATGAGGTCGCGGGATCACCTGAACTCCAACGACCTCGCCCACGCGCCCGGCGGCGGCGGCACCGGCATCGACCGCCGCTTTGACGGCGGCGACATCGCCAACCACCATTGCCGTCACAAGGCCGCTGCCGATCTTCTGCCAGCCGATCAACTGCACGTTGGCAGCCTTGATCATAGCATCACTCGCTTCAATTAGGGCGACCAGCCCTTTCGTCTCGATCATGCCCAGCGCTTCCAGAGCAGCCATGGATCACTCCAAGTTGCGGCAGGTTTTCGCGCTCCCACGCGGAGCTTGTGCAAACCATGCCAGGACTCATTTAAACAACTCCACATGCGTGGCATGGGCCAGATCGCATGCATTACCTTCGTCCGTGTCGATATGAACTTCCAACTTAATTTTGGGACCGACGCGGACGAGCAGCTTTTCAAGGACGGTGGGACAACGGCCATGCACACGGAGATTCATATAATCGCCGTTTTTGACGCCGTAATACTCACAGTCGGCCGGTCCCATATGCACATGTCGCTCAGCACGGATCACGCCTTGTTTCAACTCGATCATCCCGGCGGGGCCCATTAACCAACAACCGGGCGTGTCTCGATGGTCGCCGCTCACTCGAACTGGGAGATCAATACCCAAACTAATGCCGTCCGTAAATGAAAGTTCGACTTGAGAAGCACTCCGGCACGGACCGAGGACGCGGACATTTGTGATGATTCGCTGGCGTGGCCCGATCACGGTCACCGCTTGCTCAGCAGCAAATTCACCCTCTTGATACAGGGGCCGCAGCACCGTGAGCTTCTGACCTTTGCCGAAGAGAGCTTCCACGTGCTCTTGCGTCAAGTGACAATGACGCGCGGAGATATTCACGACGAGCTTCGGTGCAGGTCGTTCAATGACAGGTCGGGAGTCCTGACCCAAAGCCCGGGAAAGAGCCTGCCGAACCAAGCGCTCGACGTAGTCT
>JAOAAM010000080.1 GCA_026418875.1 Gemmataceae bacterium
GCCTTACCAAGTGGACATCACCCAGGCAGCCACCCGAGCCTCTCTCGCTGCCGGTTCCGACCTCGCCGCCTCGACCGCGATCGACTCGACCAACGACAGCTTCACGGTCCGCATCGACGGACGAGAGTCCAGCACCCTGACCCTGGCTCACGGGACATACACACGGTCGGCCCTCGCTGCCGCCGTGCAAAATGCCATCAACTCCGACCCCGCCCTCGCCGGCGCTTCGGTCATCGCGGACCTCACGGGCGACCGCTTGAGGATCACTTCGCGAACTTACGGCTCCAGTTCGCAAGTCCGAATTGTGGGCGGCACGGCGATCACCTCCGGCGTTCTTGGGTTCTCCGGCGGCGAGACCGCCTCGGGACTCAATGTCGCCGGGCAATTCATCGTCGATGGCAATCCCGAACCCGCGACCGGCTTCGGACAAATTCTCGCTGGAAACTCCGGCAATGCCCACACCGACGGCTTGCAGGTCCAAGTCACCCTGTCGCCCGACCAAGTCGTCCCCGGTGCGGAGGCGGACCTGACCGTCACCCGCGGCTTGGCCGATTCGCTGGCCCAAGTCCTCGCCAAATACCTCGACCCGACCAACGGGCGACTGAAGACCGCCACCAAACGCTTCGAAGGTCAGGTGGAGGTTATCGACAAAGCGATCGATGCCCAGAACACCCTGTTGGAAAAGAAAAAGGAGTCGTTGTTGCGGCAGTTTGTCGCCATGGAGTCGGTTGTGTCCCGCTTGAAGCTCCTGGGGCAGCAGTTGGCCGCCCAGTTCCAGATTGTGACGTACACCAGTTCCACGAATTCGCGTTCAAGGTAATCCGCCATGAATCGCTACGCTCAATACCAGCAATTGAGCACGACCTCCGCCACGCGCATCGACCTGCTGCTCGCGCTGTTCGACGGGGCAATCGAGCGGATCGAGGAAGCCCGGTCGCTGATCGAGCAGGGCCGGCGAGACCGTGCTTTGCCGCTGCTGGTTCGCGCCCAAATGATCGTGACGGAACTCGCCGCCGGGGTCGTCCTGGACGTCGCCCCGGAGATGAACGCCAACATCCTGCGCCTGTACGAATACGTGGCGTTTCGCTTAGCGGAGGGGACCGTCGAGGGGTTGCAGTCGGCGGCCCGAGTGATGAGCAACCTGCGCGAGGGATTTCGGGCGATTCGTGCCGAGGCGATCGAAATGGAGCGGCGGGGGGAGATTCCGCCGGCCGAGTCGCATTCGGTCGTCGCCGCCTTGGCTTGACGAATTTGCCAAAGACGCGGAATCTTCGGATTCCACGGATTCCACTGAACTTGACAGCCGCACCCAGCCGATACTTCTGCCGAGTCCTCTGAGAAGCGAGGCATCGGAAAGGACATGCTGCGCGGACTGTACTCGGCGACGTCGAGTTGGGAGAGTGCGATGCGTCGGCAGGAGACGCTCGCCGAGAATCTCGCCCACTTGTCGGTCCCGGGGTTTCGCGCCCGGGGCATGAAATTCGAGACGATTCTCTCGCAAGAAGTCGGCGTCCCTCCGACCCGGCAGGCAAGTCAGACTTTTGCCGATTTCCAGCCCGGGCCGATCCGCGAGACCGGCCACCCGCTCCACCTGGCGATCGACGGCGACGGGTTTTTCGTACTTCAAGGGCCAAACGGGCCGGTCTACACTCGCAACGGCTCGTTCCACCGTCTGGCCGACGGACGAATCGTCAGCGACGGCGGCTATCCGCTTCTTGGAGCCGGCGGTCCCATTGTCATCCCGGCCGACTCCCAGCAACTCACAATCGGCCGTGACGGTGCCGTGAGCGTCGATGGTGCTCAGGTCGATCAGGTGCGCCTGGCGACTTTCGACGATCCGCAAAAGTTGCAGATCGCCGGCCCGACGCTCTTCTCCGCCCCGGCGGGCGTCAACGAGGTGCCCGCCGCCGGTTCCATCATCCAAGGTGCCCTGGAGGGATCCAACGTCAATCCCGCATGGGTTCTCGTCGAAATGATCCACGCCCAGCGGTTTTTCGAGGCAGTCCAGCGCTCGATTCGGACGCTCAATGATGCGATCCAATTGAACACCCGGCCCGAGTAGTTCCGAGAGGCGCCACCATGATCAAGGCCCTTTTCACCAGTGCCACCGGAATGAACGCCCAGCAGGTGGTGATCGACAACACGGCGAACAATCTGGCGAACGTGAATACCAACGGCTTCAAACGGGGGCAGGCCGATTTCCAAGACCTGATTTACGTGAATCAGCGAACTCCCGGAGCCGAGGCCGCCCAAGGCTTGACGGTGCCCACGGGGCTGCAAGTCGGCAGCGGGGCCCGCGTCGCCGGCATCACCAAGATTTTCACCACCGGCTCGCCTACCAAGACCGACAATCCGTTGGATGTATTCATCGAAGGCGATGGATTCTTGCAAGTTTCGCTGCCCAATGGCGACATCCGCTACACCCGAGATGGTGCGCTGAGGCTCAACGCCACGGGGAACCTGGTGACCAGCGATGGTTTCATGATCTCGCCGCAGATCACCATCCCGGCGGAGGCGCAGTCGATCCAGATTGCGTCGGACGGCACCGTCTCAGTCACGACGGCAGGTTCGCCCGCTCCGACCACGGTCGGTCAGTTGACGCTGGCGCGCTTCCCGAACCCTGCCGGTTTGAGCGCCGAGGGTCGCAACCTGTATGCCGAGACCGCCTCCTCCGGTGCCCCCACCACGGCGACGCCGGGCCTGAACGGCACGGGGATGTTGCGGCAGGGAATGTTGGAACGATCCAACGTGGACGTCGTCGCGGAATTGGTCAACCTGATCCTCGCTCAACGTGCTTATGAGTTCAACACCCGGTCGATCCGCACCGCGGACAACATGCTGAGCGAGACCAGCCAATTGATCCGGTGAAGTCATGAGACGGTGGTTGCTGGCAATCGTCCTGGCGGGCATGACCATCGGCGAGATCCACGCCGACGACGTGACCGTCATCCACCTGCGCGATCGCGCGGTGGTCGCGCGGCGGCAAATTGTCCTGCGCGATGTCGCCGAGGTGAGCGGCGGGCCGGAGTCGCAACGGCGGATGGTCGCGGAAATCGACATCGACGACCTGCCCCCAACCGGCAAGACGCGCTCTTGCTCGCGTGCCCAAATTGCTTACCGCCTGCGCCTCGCGGGGATCCCAGCCGAGTCGTTCCGCATCGAAGGCGCGGAGAGCGTGATCTTGGTTCCCCAACGTCGGCCCATCGCCGCCGCCGAAGTCGAGGAAGCGGGTCGTCGCGCCGTCGCTCAAGCTTTACCCGACGCTCGCTCCACCGACATCCGACTGGCGCGGCCGATCGTCGCTCACCTGCCCGAGTTGGCAGAGGACGAATCCGCCAGCTTCGAGGCGGTCCTGGCCACGACAATCCGCGGCCCGGGACGGGTCCAAGTCAATGTCACGATCCGCGTGGAGGGCGAGCATCGGCTCTCGCTGCCGGTGTATTTCGACATCGTCGGATTACCCGCTGCGAAGCTACCTGACCCGACCCCGGCAGTCCGCAGCGGTGACGTGGTGCGAATGAGCGTGACCATGGGCAACCTCAAAATCACGGGGACCGGCGAGGCGTTGCAGTCGGGGCGCATCGGCGACATGATCCGGGTGCGGAATGTCGATTCCAAAATCGTCGTCACGGGCCGAGTCAACGGGCCGAAGTCCGTCATCATCGAGACGCCGGAACCATAGGAGGCCGTCATGCGCGTGCTTTGGCTTCTCGCCGGAATTCTGACGGTCAGCCCCCCCCTGCTTCGGGCCGACTCGATCTGGGATCGGAAGGACCGCCGGGCCGCGTTTCTCTTCGAAGACAACAACGCCCGGCAGATCGGCGACATTCTGACCGTGGCCATCAACGAATCCACCGAAGCGAACGAGCGGGAAGAGCGAGCCTTGGACAAGCGCGGAGGCAAAGGGGGAACACTCGGGGTGTCGGGCAAGAGCGGCGCTGGCGGCAGCGCGAAACTCGACGTGGACATGAGCGGCAACGTTCGGCGGAATTTCAATGGCAGCGCCCAGCTCACCAGCGACCGACGCTTTCTCGATCGCATCACGGTGATGGTCGTGGACGTATTGCCCAACGGGAACTTGGTGATCGAGGGATACCGCAGTCGCATTGTCGGCGGCGAACGCCGGGATTTACGCATCACGGGGATCGTGCGCCCGGCGGATATTGGCGCTCAAAACACCGTCGAGTCCCGCTTTGTCGCCAATTTCCGCATCACCTACATCGGTCATGGTCCCAGTTCGCGCTACGTCGAGCAGGGTTGGTGGGGCCGGGTCTGGAATGCCCTTTGGCCCTATTGAGCCTCGAGGGAGCATGCCATGCAACGAGTGCTGCGGGTTCATCTCTCCGTCGTCGTGCTCTTCCTGTGTGCTGCTGTCTCCGCCTCGGCGCAAGTGCGGGTCAAAGACATCACCGAATGGGATGGGGCACGAAGCAATCAACTTTACGGCTTCGGGTTGGTGGTGGGACTAGACGGCACGGGAAGCCGCAGCCCCGCGACGCAGAAAATCGCCGTCGAGATGTTGCAGAAGTTGAATGTGACGGCGACGATTTTCAGCCAATTGCCCTCCGATGCGGTGTTTCGTTCGACGAGCATTTCGTCGGTGATGGTGACGGCCGAGCTGGGGCCGTTCACGCGGAAAGGGTCGAAGATCGACGTGACGGTCGCCGCCCTGGATGATGCCCGAAGTCTGCAGGGCGGCTATCTGCTGCTCACGCCGTTGCGTGGTGCCGATGGCGAGG
>JAOAAM010000106.1 GCA_026418875.1 Gemmataceae bacterium
GCCGCCGCTGCCGGTCAGCACTAGCCGCTCGACTTCGTCGGATCGGCCTGCCTGAAGGGCTTGAAAGATGGCGGAGTGTTCACTGTCGACCGGAAGCAGCCGACCGCCGCGCTCCCGCACCAGCTTCATGACGTGGGGTCCGCCCAGCACCAGGCTTTCTTTATTCGCCAGGGCGACGGTCTTGCCCGCCTCCAACGCCGCGATGGTGCCGGTCAGTCCCGCGGCCCCCACAATCGCCGACACCACCACATCGACCTCGGGGTCGCGCACCATCTCGGCGATCCCCTCGTCGCCCAAGCGCAATTGCGTCCCGGGGGGCAGTTCGCCTGGCTGAATACGGCGCCCCGCTTCCCGGTCCACCACCACCAACCACCGGGGACGGAAGCGAGCGGCTTGTTCCAGAAGCGGCCCCACCGATTGGTAGGCGCACAATCCGACCACCTCGATCCACTCGGGAAGGCTCGCCGCCACGTCCAGACAGCTGGTCCCGATCGAGCCGGTGGAACCGAGGACCACGACCCGTCGGGGAACTCGACTCGGCACACTCATGGCGGCTGGAAGATGCACCCACACGTTGGATTGGTTCGCTGGTCGGACGCACTTGTCCCAGAGCGTTTGGCCCAAGCGGAGGGGGCGGGATTCGAACCCGCGAACGCCGGTAGGCGTCTCCGGTTTTCAAGACCGGTGCAATCAACCACTCTGCCACCCCTCCGGGTCGTGGCGGCTGAGACATTGTACGATCTGGCCATCGTGACGGCGTCGGCCGGTCGAGGCGTTCAGCCGGTCGCAACGTTTAGCCGGTGGAGGCATTCAGCCGGTCGTAGCGTTCAGCCGGTCGGTGCCGTCAGAAGTGCGGCTGATCCCAACCCGTAGAAGGTGTACTCCACATCCACGCCGTGGTCCCAGCTCCCGCCGCGGAAGCCGCCTTCCGTTCGAGCCAACGACTCGACGTATCGCCGAGCCGACCCACGGTCGATTCGGTCTAGTGCCCCGCACTCCCGCAGGGTCCAGCAGGCGGTGAAAGTCGAGAGCAAATCCGCGCTGGGGATGCGGGAGTTGGCGGTGAATCCGCCCTCGGGCGATTGACTCGAGACCAAACGATCGACGACGGCCGCCCTGGTCGCTGGGTCGAGATCCTGCATCATCCGGAGCAAGGCCACGGCGGCGGCGGTGGGGTTGGTGCCGGATCGCTTCATCGGGGCCAGGTCGACAAAGCCGCCGTCGTCCCGCTGACGGGAACGGACGAAGCGTCGCACCGAGGGAGCATGGGGCCACTCTCGACCGAGCATCTCGTAACAGAGGGCCACCAGGAAGGTCTGATAG
Source organism: Gemmataceae bacterium (assembly GCA_026418875.1). Lineage (GTDB taxonomy): Bacteria > Planctomycetota > Planctomycetia > Gemmatales > Gemmataceae > CAKZUU01. Next base: position 1,324 of record JAOAAM010000106.1, read on the forward strand.
ACGCTGCCCACGGGTCCGCCGGGTGTTCGGGAATAGCCGCCGTCGGCCGCACGAAATGACTCCAAGAGTCGGGCCACTCGATCGGGCCAGTCGGGGGGGGCGTCGGCCAGCACGTCGATTCCGGCCGCGGCTTGCACCAGCAGGGCCGCATAGAGCCACGAGAAAAAATCCACGACTTGCGCCTGCCCCGTCAACCGCTGGCGGAGGAAACGGGCTGCTCGTTCCGCCACGTCGCTGGTGAGATCATCGAGAATGGCCAGCCCACGGAGGGCGAAGGCGGTGTAGTACAGGTCGTAAGTCGGGTCGCGGCCACCGAACCCGCCATCGGGGTTCTGGCACCGTCGCAGGTACTCGGCGTGGCCTCGGCGCACCGTCGTCGGCAGTGCAGCCGCCGCCTCCGTCAAGTCGGCCGTCAGGCGGGCCAGGTACGGCAGTTCCGTCCTCACTTCGGCGGCTCGGCTGTTTTCTCAAACACAATCACATGTTGCCAGGGCAGGTCCGGGTGCGTCTTGACATGCCGCAGTTCCGGGAAAATCGACATCTCTTTCAGCACTTGCCGCTCGCTCATCTTGTGGACCAGCTTGATCGGCACCTCGTCGTCCTCCATCCGAAATTCGACGAACACCAACCGACCGCCCGGCTTGAGCGCTTTGAGCATCGAGTCGATCATCTCGTAGGGAAACTCGAACTCGTGGTACACATCCACCATCAGCATCAAATCGACAGATTCCGGGGGCAGTTTCGGATCGGTGGGCGTGCCGAGGATCGGCACCACGTTGTCGATCTTCAGCTCCTTGGCCCGACGACGGATGATGTCGAGCATCTCCGGCTGGATGTCGTTGGCGTAGACCTTGCCCTGCGGTCCGACCAAAGAGGCAATCTTGAAGGAGTAGTAGCCGCTACCGGCCCCGATGTCGGCCACGACGTCGCCCGGTGTCAGTTTCAAAAGGGGCAGCAATTTCGCGGGTTGCTCTTCCTGCTCGCGTTCCGGCCGCTCCAGCCAACCCGCCGCCTGATGCCCCATGACCAAGGCAATCTCCCGACCCATGTAAAACTTCCCGATGCCGTTCGGATCGTGGACGCGGCGGGTTTCATACGGCGGAGGCTGACGCTTGGGGCGATCCTCTCCCACCGCAATCCAAGGCAACAACAACAGGAACAGCAGAGCAACGATCGGCTTCATGGGGCTTGCACCGGAACAGGAGCACAGGGCGGCTCGGGAACGGGGCAACGCACAGCCGCATCGCCCCGCTTCAATAACATGGTAATCGCTCCACGCGAATTCATCCATCACGCCACGTCACGGCTGCGTCACGTTTCGGCTGCGTCACGTCACGGCTGCGACACGTCACGGCTTGCTCGATTTGTTTTCCCCAGGCGAGGGCGGCTGCCGCGGCGCTTTCACGTCCCGGCCATTCTGATGCAAAATCAACTCAACCGCTCGGCCAGCATCGTCGCGCTGGAATCGGACCTGAATTTCTTCGGTGGGTGCGAAGTAGGCATCCGCGGATTCAGGACGCAGTCGGAATCGACCTTGACCTGTCGCTTGAGCGTAAAGAGCGTCGCCGTCGCGAGTGACCTTCAAGATCGTGGCTGGACGAATCTCTCGCTCCCCCAGCCAGGGCAACTCCGCCGACACTGCCGGACGCAGAAGGTATTCCCCGACCAACCCGTCGAAGACCTTCGGATCGACCGTCACCTCCGTCCGGTTCACGGGCAGGTCATACGGCTCGCCCAGCAGGATGGCAGACAAGTCCCGGGCGATGCGACCCACCGCCGACCCCTCCAGGTTGGCGAGCACCGCCACGAAAACACGCTCCTTGGGGAAGCGCCAAGTGGTGGTGACAAAGCCGGGCAGCCCGCCGTCGTGGGTGATCAAAGTCCGCCCGAAAACCGTCAGCCGCACCCAGCCGTACCCGTAGTTATTCTTCACCGGCGTCCACATCCGCTCCCAACTCGACGCAGGCAGGATGCGATCCGTGTCCAGAGCGTTGTTCCATTTGAGCAAGTCTTCCACGGTGGAGTACATCGACCCGGCGGCATCGACCTGCGACAGGTCGATGAAGAAGGGGTGGATGTACTCGTCCTTTTCCATGCCGTAGCCGACCGCCCGGTTCTTCAACACCAGCTTGCGCGAGTCGAAGCCGGTGTCGTGCATTTCCAGGGGGACGAAGATGCGTTCGCGGAGGAACTCTTCGTAGGTTTTGCCGGTGATTTTTTCGATCGTGCGGCCGAGCAGGGCGTAGCCGGTGTTGCTGTAGGCGTACTTCTCCCCGGGTTGAAAATCCAACGGGGCATTTTTCAGATGCTCGAACAGCCGATCCCGGGCGACGTATTGCCCCCACATGCCCTTGAGGAGTGCCGGCCGAAGGTTCTCGGGGATGCCGCTGGTGTGCGACAGCAGGTGATGCAAGGTGGCCTTGCCCCACGCTTCGGGGATATTGGCGACGTACTTGGAGATCGGGTCGTCCAGCTTCAGTTTCCCCTCGTGTTCGAGGATCATGATCCCCGTGGCGGTGAATTGCTTGCTGACCGAGGCTAAGCGAAAGCGTGTCTTGGGGGTGTTGGGGATGTCGTATTCGCGATTGGCAAAGCCAAAACCTTGCGCGTAAATCGCTTGTCCATTCTTGGCGGCGAGCACGGCCCCGCTGAATTTGGTGGCCTTGTACGCCATGCGCGCCTTCATGTAGGCGTCGCAGCGGGAGGCGAGTTCATCAACCTTCAAGTCGTCGGCGCGAACAGCCGTGACGGTCAGTAGCAACAACCAGGCAGCGACCACACGAGTCATGGCACGAATTCCCAAACCAACGTCAACCATCGGAAGCCGCCACGGGCTTGTCCCCGCTGCTTGGTGATTCGGCAAGGGGATCGGCCCCGTGGCTCGGTGATGCCACCGCAGCATCGGTCCCGCTGCTTGGTGATTCGTCGGCAGGGGCCGGGGATTGGATCGGCAGCCAGATGGTGAACTGCGTGCCTTTGCCCCGTTCGCTTTGGACTTCAATTCGTCCGCCGTGCATTTCGACGATGCGGCGGGTGGTCGGCAGGCCCAAGCCATTGCCGCCCGGCTTGGTCGTATGGAACGGCCGGAAGCAGCGGGCCAGGGTTTCCGGCGACATGCCGCAGCCGTTGTCGATGAGATCAAGGCGGACGAGGTTCGGCTCGGGGCAATGGGCTTGCACGACCAGCTGGCCGCCCTCTTCCATAGCCTGCTGGGCATTGAGCATCAGGTTCAGCAGCGCTTGTTTGAACAGGTCCACATCCAGGAGCAGCGCGGGCAAATCGGAGGGGAGGAAGACTTTGATGTCGATGCCGGCGGATCGGGCCGTCGGGGCGAAAAAATCGACCATCTCGCCCAAGACATCATGCAGGGACACGGGTCGGCGTTCGATGTGCCTCAGGCGGGCAAAACGCAGGAAATCGTTGGACAGGTCGGTCAGCCTCTGACATTCGTTCTGCAATCGCTGAATGCGGTCGTGGATTTTTCGTTCTCGGGGCGTGGAGGCGTGGCCGAAATCCTCGGCGAGGAGTTGCAGATTCAATGCCAGCGTGCTGATGTGGTTTTTGATTTCATGGATGAAGCCACCGGCGATTTCGGCGAGTTCGGCAGCGGGGTCGGTCGGAGGCGGGTTGGCGGTCGTCATGAGGCGGCCCCCGGCGCGGAGAACAACGGCGACAAATCGACGTTGCCCCCAGAAAGGATGATCCCGATGCGCTGACCGTGTAAGCCGAGCGGGCGGTGCAAGAGGGCGGCCAAGGGGACGGCGGCCGAAGGCTCGACGACGATCTTCATGCGTTCCATCATCAGCCGCTGCGCGTCGCGGATCTCGTCCTCTTCCGCCAAGGCAATGGTTTCGACGTGTTGCCGGAGGATGGCGAATGTCAGCGAGCCGAGGCTCGTCCGCAAGCCGTCGGCGATCGTCCGAGGCGGTCGCGCGGGAACGATCCGGCCTTCGCGCAGGCTTTGGGCCGCATCGTCGGCCAAGGCCGGTTCGCCCCCGATGATGCGGATGTCGGGTTTGAATCCGTGCCCGGCGATGGCCGTCCCGCTCAATAGTCCGCCGCCCCCCACGGGGGCCATCAACACGTCCAACTCGGACACGTCGTGCAACAGTTCCCAAGCAGCGGTTCCCTGGCCGGCGATGATCCGCGGGTCGTTGTACGGGTGGATCAACGTGGCTCCGGTCTGCTGCATGACGAGTTGGCAGGCGGCCTCGCGGGCTTCCTGGGTCGGGTCGCACTCGGTGATGATGCCGCCGTAGCTTTCGACCGCCTGGCGTTTGATGGCGGGGGCATTCCGGGGCATGACGATGTAGGCGGGGATTCCCCGCATTCGAGCAGCCAAGGCGAGGGCTGCCGCGTGATTGCCTGAAGAGTGCGTCACCACGCCCCGGGCGGCTTCGTCATCGTCGAGGGACAAAACGGCGTTGCACGCGCCACGGAACTTGAACGCGCCAACGCGTTGGAAGTTCTCGCACTTGAAAAAGACGGCGGCCTGGCAACGATCGTTGATGGCCCGGCAGGTAAAAATCGGGGTGCGGTGGATGAAGTGTCGAATGCGGTCATGGGCGGCGCAGACCGCATCCAGATCGCAACCGACGATCTCGCCTGCGGACTTTTCCATCGGCTGGCCAAGTGGGGATCAAGAATCGCGGCGTTCCTCGCGCCGGGCACGTTCCCGACGTTCCCCGCCATTCCCCCTCTCCCGCCGGTCGCCGTCACCCCGATCCGGGCGATCCCGTCGATCCGAGCGAGGTTCGGAGGACTCTCGGCGTGGCGAACGCTCCGACGCTGCCGGTTCCGCCGCCGACTTACCCGATTGCTCTCGCAACAACGCTTTCCGCGACAGCTTGACTCGATCCTGGTCGTCGATGGCGATAACCTTCACTTGCACCATGTCGCCGACCTTGCACACCTCTTCCACTCGGTCGACGTATTTATCGTCGAGTTCGCTGATGTGGCACAGTCCGTCGCGGCCCGGCAGAATCTCGATGAATGCTCCGAATTCCTTGACCGAAGTCACCCGGCCGGTGTACACCTTGCCGATCTTGACTTCTTCCGTCAACGCCTCGACGCGCAACTTGGCGGCCTCGGCCCCCGCCGCCTCGTGGTGCGAGATGAAGACCGTGCCATCGTCCTCGACGTCCAGCTTGGCCCCCGTTTCGTCTTGAATGGCGCGGATGGTCTTCCCGCCGGGGCCAATCAACAGTCCGATCTTCTCCGGGTTGATCTTGAGGGTGAGCAGGCGCGGGGCCATGCGGCTGATTTCGCCACGCGGTTGCAGCAGCGTCCGCAGCATGGTGCGCATGATCTCCAGACGCGCTTCCCGGGCCTGGGTCAAGGTGCCGCGGATGATCTCTTCGGAGATACCGTCGATCTTGAGGTCTAATTGGATGCCCGTGATGCCCCGCTGCGTGCCGGCGACTTTGAAGTCCATGTCGCCGAAGTGATCTTCGTCGCCCATGATGTCCGTGAGCAAGACGAAACGCCCCGGCTCTTTGACCAGGCCGATCGAGATGCCCGCCACGGGGTTGCTGATGGGGACACCGGCATCCATGAGGGCCATCGTCCCGCCGCAGACGGTGGCCATCGAGGACGAACCGTTCGATTCCAGAATTTCCGACACCAGGCGGATGGTGTAGGGGAATTTCTCCGGCGGGGGCAACACCGCTTGGAGGGAGCGTTCGGCCAGCATGCCGTGCCCGATTTCCCGGCGGCCGGGGCCACGAATGGGGCGACACTCGCCGACGCTGAAGGGCGGGAAGTTGTAGTCCAGCATGAACTTTTTGCTGTACTCTTCGGTCAGCCCCTCGACGCGCTGTTCATCGGAGACGGTTCCCAACGTGGTCGTGACCAGGGCTTGGGTTTCGCCGCGTTGAAACAGGGCCGAGCCGTGAGTCCGTGGCAACAGGCCGACCTCGCAGAGGATAGGACGGAGTTGCTTGGCGGTTCGGCCGTCGATCCGAACCCCGTCGAGGATCATTTCCCGGACCACTCGCTCTTCCAGGGCGGCGAAGGCGGCGTTGACTTGCTCTTCGGTGTACGCGGGGGCCGATTGCCCTTCAGGCACGGCCAGAAACTCCGCCGACACCCGCTCCCGCATCTCCTGAATCTTCTGTGCCCGTTCCTGCTTGCCGGGGGTCATTTTCCGGACGCGGAACTCGTCGGCGAAACGCTGATAGAAGATTTCCTTCAACGGATTCACCGGGGGTTCCGGGTAGCGCTCCTTGGCAGGTAATCCCGCGGCGGTCCGCAGTTCTTCGATCTTGTCGATGATCGGGATCAATTGCTGATGGGCGAACATGATCGCCTCGGCCATGTCGTCCTCACGGATCTCGCGGCCGAAGCCTTCGATCATGGTGACGGCGGAGCGTGTTCCCGCCACGATCAGGTCCAGATCGCTCTCGTCGAGTTGGCCTTGGGTCGGCATCACGACCAGCCTGCCTTTGACCCGGCCGACGCGGATCGCCCCGGTGGGTTGCAGGAAGGGGATGTGCGACACGTGCAAGGCAGCACTCGAGCCGATCATCGCCAACACGTCGGGGTCGTTGTCTTTGTCGGCGGAGAGGACGATCGCCTGGATCTGCACTTCGTTGAAGTAGTTCGCGGGGAACAACGGCCGGATCGGCCGATCGCACAATCGGGCCGTCAAAATCTCCTTGGTCGTGGGTCGGCCTTCACGTTTGATGAACCCGCCGGGGAATTTGCCCGCGGCATAGGTCTTCTCGCGGTAGTCGACGGTGAGGGGGAAGAAATCCCGACCCGGAGCGGCCGGTCCCTCGACCGCGGCCACCAAGACGACGGTGTCGCCGTGACGGACAACGACGGCCCCATGCGCTTGCTTTGCTAACTTGCCTGTTTCCAGAATGAATGGACGATCCCCGAGCGAAAGCTCGACGCGGGTGGGTTGCACGTGATATGTCCTCTCGCTTCAGGTCAGAGCCGACGTCGCGAAGCAGGGGAGAGGAACTCGGGCAGGTGACTGGTCGAAGGGGCTGTTCTGCCGCAATTCGCCACTCGCCCCGGAACTATTTGCGGAGGCCAAGCTTGCCAATCACCGCGAGATACCGTTCGCGGTCCGTTCGTCGCAGGTAATTCAGCATCGCGTTGCGCTTGCTGACCAAGCCTAACAGCCCACGCCGACTAGCGTGGTCCTTCTTGTTCACCCGCATGTGCTCGGTCAAACCGTTGATTCGTTCCGTCAAGAGGGCGATCTGGACCTCGGGGGACCCGGTGTCGGTGTCCGTGCGTCGGAACTGCTGCATAATCTCGGTTTTGCGTTCCTTCGTGCTCGCCATCTTGCCCTCGTTCATCCCCGCTCGGGGTTACGACTCCTGCCTGGTTTTCCCTTCAAAAAAATCTTAAATCATCACTTCAATGCTTTCCAGTGTAGCGTTTCCGTAACGTTCATCAAGGGGTTGCGTCGAAAAAATGTCCCCCGAACCGCCCGCCGGGGCGAACCCGCCCGGACACCTGGCATCGACGCCCACCGCGGGCAATCGTGGCCGGCAAATTGGACCGGAATCGCCCCGCCCGTGGGTCTCGGAAATCGGCTACCAAGGCCCCACAACGGGAGCGGCTGGTCGGGTGCTGGACCGGGCTTGCCGGAACACCGTGTAGCGCAGTGCATCGGAGAGGTGAGAGGGGTGTCGGGGTTGAGGGGGGTGGGGGGTGGGGGGTGCAGATGCACCCGCCGACGCCTGGGTCGACCCGGAGCATCATTCGCCTGCTTTATCCTTCGTGGAGGTCGGTCATGACACGCTGGCTGCCCGTGCTCGGTCTGCTGATCGTCGCCATCGAGGTCCGCGGGGAGCCGCCCCGTTGGACCCTGGGGCGCGCAACCAAGCTGCCCAGCCAATACACGAACCAAGAAAGCACCTATTTCTCGCTGGTCGAGGGCCGCAACGGGAAGCTCTACATCGGGGCGGCCAAGTACGGCGAGAATGCCTACCTGCTCGAATACGATCCAGCGACCGACAGCACCGTGCTGGTCGTCGATGCGATGAAGACCATCGGCTCGACGGCCAGGGGATTCGCGGCCCAAGCGAAGTTCCACACCCGGGGTAATGTCGGCGAAAGCGGCCGAATCTATCACGGCACCAAGCAGGGCTATCCCGAGGCCGGCGAATCCCGCGACGATTACCCCGGCGGGTATGTCATCGTTTACGACCCGGCGACACGCACCGCCGAGCACTTCGGGATTGCGAAACCCAAGCACGGCATCATCAGCGTCATGCCCGACGAATCCCGCGGCCTGATCTACCTATCCACCTGCTCGGATGACCGCCCGATCGACCATTCCCACTTCATGGTGCTGGATGTCCGCACCCGGCAGTACACCGACTTGGGCGACATGGAACACATGTATGCGTTCATCGTGCTGGACCACCGGGGGCGGGCGTTGCATCCGATCCGGGGCGGGATGATCGCGCGCTATGATCCGGAGGCGAAGAAGCTGGAGCGCCTCCGTGTCCAGATCGACGATCGCGACTTGCCGCCGTCGCTGCGGCATGACGGAGTCATTTGGAACTGGGAGACGTCGCCAGATCGAAAGACGCTGTGGGGGATCGAGCTGGCCACGAATCAGTTGTACGAATGGGATTTGACCTCGCCGGGGGAGACGATCCGTGGATGGAGCCGTGGCCGATTGCTGAACTGGGCCGAGGCGACGGACTGCCGGGCGATGTGCGTGGACTCGGAGGGCGACGTCTGGGCCACGGTCACGGTGCATCAAGGGGTGAAGGAAGGGCCGGCGTGCCATCTGGTGAGCTACCGGCGGGGCGGAGTGCCCTACGATCACGGCCGCCTCGGCGTTAAGAATCCGGAGTTCACCACGTTCGTGGATGAGTCGGGGAAGCCGAAGCCGTGGCATCACACCATGCCGAAGACCAGCGAGGGGATTCTCTCGCCGTGGCAGCCGATGGGGATTTGCGCGACCCGGGACTCGGTGTACGTGGTGACGATCGCCCCGTTCACGTTATTGCGGTTCGACCGTGGGGAACTGGTCAAGCAGAGGAACGCGCGTTGAGCAGGCAGGTGCAGCAAGGCAGACGGGCTTGGCAGGATCGCTGGGGGCGCTCTCAAAACGCTTCGGGTTCAGGCTGGGGAGGGCGCGAAAATCCGGGTTGACCGCTTGGGCGAATGCCCCTAGGATGGGGCGGCCTCTGTCTCTTA
>JAOAAM010000123.1 GCA_026418875.1 Gemmataceae bacterium
CAGCCTTGGATCCACGATGGCTCCTCCGCCCTCTGCCCCGGCGGACGAGACTCCCACCATCATCAGTCTGACTCGCCCCCGCTCGGTCGCTCCCGAGACTTTGGAAAGCTTGCAGGGGAAAAAACTGGGGCATTTTGAGCTGATCGAGCCGATCGGCGTGGGGGGGATGGCGGCAGTCATCCGCGCCCAGGACTTGCAACTTGGCCGAGTCGTGGCGCTGAAAATCTTGCCGCCCGAGATGGCCGTTGACCCGGAGAACATCAACCGCTTCAAGCAGGAAGCTCGAGCCGCCGCCAAACTCGATCACGAGAACATTGCCCGAGTCTACTATTGCGGTGAAGACCAGGGCTTGCATTTCATTGCATTTGAATATGTCGAGGGGACCGATCTGCGGACGATGCTGAACCGGCACGGACCGCTGAAGCCCTCGCAAGCCATCAAGTACATGCTGCAAGTGGCCTCGGGCTTGGCCCATGCGGCCTCGCGCGGCGTGGTGCATCGGGACATCAAGCCGTCCAACATCATCATCACTCCCGAAGGTCGTGCCAAAATCGTGGACATGGGTTTGGCCCGCAGCGCCGACGGCGGCATCACTCAGTCGGGAGTGACCCTGGGCACGTTCGATTACATCTCGCCCGAGCAAGCCATCGAGCCACGCTCCGCCGATGTCCGCAGCGACATTTACTCTTTGGGTTGCACGTTCTATCACTTGCTCACCGGGCATCCGCCGGTCCCCGAAGGCACTGCGGCGAAGAAGCTGCACTATCATCAGCATGTCGCCCCGGTGGATCCTCGGGAGTTAAACCCATCCATCCCGGATGAATTGGTGGCGGTGCTCAGCCGGATGATGGCCAAGGATCCGCGAGACCGTTACCAGCGTCCGGAAGAGTTGATCCAACACCTTCTCGCGGTCGCCCAAAAGCTGCATCTTCCAGCGGATGGCTCGCAGGAGTCGGTGATTTTTGTCGATGCGCCGATCCCGCAGTCTTTCCGTGGCTCGCCTTGGCTCACCGCCATCGCGGCCGTCGCCACCGTCGCGGTGATCGCTGTACTTCTCGGCTCGGGCGGCAGCGAGACCCCGCCAGCACCCCCGCCGCCGTTCCTCCGCCCGGAATGGAACACGGCAACGACTCCACCGCCGAAGCCTGCGCCGGAGCCGCCCCCCGCCCCGGTTGAAGCCGCTCCGCTGACCCGGCCCGCGGCCAACCTCGCGGAATTGATTCGTTGGCTCGAGGATCCATCGGTCGAGACGATCGAACTGACCGGTGAAGACTACGACCTGAGCGCGTCGAGCCGAGGAAAGTCGGCCCTCGAGGCACCGGCTCGACCACTGAGAATCAACCGCTCGGTGCGGATTGTCGGCAAAGCGGCTCGCCGTCCCGTGATTCGCTGGGACGTGGAACCGGGCACATCCGAAGACGGGAGTCTGGGATTATCGCTGCTCCACGTCGCCCCAAGCTCGGCAGGCAGCCGGGTCGAGCTCGCCAACATCCGCTTCGTCGTCATGGCCGCGCGGAGCGATCCGCCCGTCTACGCCATCTCGGCGGCGGGCACCGAACTACTCCGCATCACGAATTGCGAGTTCGTTCACAGGGGAAAGAAAGAGGCCCCGAGTGTGTACGGCGGTTCGATCCGCTTCGTGGGAACCGGCGCAGTCTCTTCCAGCGTCGAGTTGGAGCGTTGCTGGTTTGCGGAAGGGGCATGCGCCTTGGACGTGTCGAATCGGGCCTTGGTGGCGGCCCGGCAGTGCGCGTTCGGCCCCCACGCCGTCGTTTTCCTGTTCAGCGAAACCGCCGTCCCTGCAACCTTGGACCCGCAACGTCACCTGGCGGACCTGGAACATTGCACGATCTTGTTGCGCGATGGATCGGCCGTCTTCCATGTCGAGCGCAACGTCGCCGGGACCATCCGCGCGGGGAACTGCCTGTTCGCCCGGGGTGGTGAGTTTGGCGAGGCGGTCCTGATTCGTGAAGCGAGTACTCGGGACGAATCGTCGCCGCTGACGTTCATGGCCCCGGAGGGGATGCGGAACGTCTACCACAATCTCCTCCTGTGGACGACAGGGAAAGCTCGGCAGGCGCAAACACCCGCGGAGTGCCGCTCCTTGGGGCGTGAATTCCGTGATGCCGCGGCGATCGTTCTTCCGCCGAATCAGCCGCCCTGGCAGAATCCATTACCCCTGCTGATGTTGGATCGGCCGGAGCAAGCCCTCGCCTTGCGCTTGCAAATGCCCGAGCTTCGGACAATGGCTCGCCCCGAGGTGATGGTCGGCGTCCACGAGGCTACCTTCGGTCCGTTGTACGAGCGCCCGTTGCCGGTCCTGAACTCGGCCAGCACGACCACCGCAGGCCGGGAACTCCTTGTCGATCCTAACCCCAAACCGGGCGACCCCACGAAGTCGTATCGAACGATCCGGGCCGCCTTGGAGGACGCTCCCCGCGGCGGCGATGTGACTCTCCTCATCCGCCACACCGGGACACTTGAAGTTCGGCCCTTGGTCGTTGCTAGGGAGAACCTTCGCTTGACCA
>JAOAAM010000141.1 GCA_026418875.1 Gemmataceae bacterium
AGATATTCGCAGAATGGGACGGCAAACTTCCGCGTGGTCCCCAACAAGTCCCGAATCTCCGCGACCGTCAGCCCCTTGCCGCTTTGCCGCAAGCGCTCCGTGACCAGGCGACGCATTTCGCTTTCCACATCGGCGTGGAGGAAAATGTCCGGAGTGATGGCGACGAGATAGCCCTCGGCGACGCAGACGTCGAAGAGATCGCGCAAGTTGGCCGCATTTCCCCCGGCATGAGAGGAGAAAGCGCTGGGCTCCGGCGGGGCGAACCGCGCTTCCAGAAATGCCTGCACCACGCGGTCCTTGAGTTTCCGCAGGTTGGCGCTGAGTTTGGGTTTGAAGTCGGCCCGGGCGATGCGACGCAGATCGCCGACCACCTTCCCCTGGGCGATGAGCCGATCTGTGGCGGCTTGCACCAAGGCGTCGTCGCCGACGTGCGCCAAGTGCGATTGCACTTTCTGCCGGTCGTGGCTGGTCATCAGCGGGGCCGATTCGTGCATCGACTGGAGAACCGCCAGCAAGCGGTTTTCGATTTCCTGTAGCAACTCGGCGTGGATCAGGCGGCTGCGCCCCGGCCCGACCGTCACCTCCACCAAGTGACCCGTTTCGGATAATTGCCGAATCGCCTCGGCGGCTTCGGTCGGTCCGAATCCCGCCCCACGTACCAGGTCCGCGACCGTCACCCCGCCGTAGCCCGCGAACCAAGTCACCTGAGCCGCCCGTTCCAACGGCGACTCGCTCCACAATTTCTCCACCCGCTCCAGCACCTCGAGATGACGCCGGCGGATCTTCGGTGCCACGGGTTGCAGAACCTGCCCGCCCCCCAAGGTGTGCAATGCCGACGACTCCCGGATGACAAACGGCTGACCCCACGTCGCCGTCACCGGCTCCTCCGTGAACAACTGCGCCAGCGCCCAGTCCCCCGCCTTCAACTCGTCGCAATCGAGAAGCGAGAGCGTCGCCATCGTTTCCGCCGTGCCCAAGTGAAGTCGAAGTTCCAGACGATGCTTCAACGGCCGACGTGTCTCGGGCAGGTTTCGCAATCGAACTGTCAGACACCGGCTCGGAATCAAAAAACCGGGCGTGGCCAATTCCTGCCCCCGCACCACCTTCTCGTGAGGCACCCCCGCAAGGTTCAATGCCGCCCGTTGCCCCCGGTGAACTTCCTCGACCGCTCGATCATGATTCTGCAACGATCGAATCCGCACCCGCTCCTGCCGTGGCAGCCACTCGACTTCGTCGCCCAGCCGTAGGCTCCCCGACGTGACCGATCCCGTCACCACCGTGCCATGCCCCTGCACGACGAACGCACGGTCGATGGCCAGGCGGAACCACTCGCTCCCACGACGTTCTTCGACCCGGCGGCACGCCTCGAGGATCGCGGACTTCAACTCCTCCAGCCCGGCCCCGGTCACCGCCGACGTCGGCACAATCGGTGCCTCGGCCAGGAATGTCCCTTGCACAAATTCCCGCACCTCCATCATCACGACCTCGCGGGTCGTTTCGTCCACCAGGTCCGCCTTGGTCAGGGCGATCACGCCGTGTTTCAGCCCCAGCAGACGCAGGATTTCCAGATGTTCCCGGGTCTGCGGCATGATCGAGTCGTCAGCGGCGATGACTAGCAAGGCCAAATCGATCCCCGTCGCCCCGGCCAACATGTTCTTGATGAACCGCTCATGACCGGGAACGTCGACGATCCCGAGGCGAAACTCGCCTAAATCGAGCCAGGCGAAACCGATGTCGATGGTGATGCCGCGCTCTTTCTCCTCGGGCAAGCGATCGCAGTCGATGCCGGTGAGCGCTTTCACCAGGGAAGTTTTGCCGTGGTCGATGTGTCCGGCGGTGCCGAGGATCAGGTCGCGCGGCATCGGCGGTCTCCGTTGCCGTCGGTGGAATTGTCGTCCCTGAGAGAGCGATGAACGTAGCTGCCGTCCACGGGCCGTCCGTCTACCGGGCTTCCCCTGACAGGGCTGCCTTCGATGCGGTCCATGCCGCCGAGGGTCGAGGCCGTCATTTCACTCGACCTTCCGGCAGCTTCCCAAGATTGTCGAACAGGTGGACCAAAGAGGCCATCAGCTTCCGCCAATCGCCCTCGTGCAGGCTTTCG
>JAOAAM010000179.1 GCA_026418875.1 Gemmataceae bacterium
CTTTCTCCACGGGGGGGATAATCCGAAGCCGCGGCGCAGAGGAGTTGATTCGTGCGACACACTCGTCCGAATCGAGCGTACGGGGGGGAATATCCGCCGCAGCGAAATCCTCGGCCAACCAGCGAAGTTGGCGTCGGGTGGTAGGATGCTGCCACATCAGCGTGTTCATTGCCGGTGCCAAGATGATCGGCTTGCTCGGGTCCCAAGCCCGCCAGATGCAAGTCAGGCAATTGTCGCAGATTCCATGCGCGAACTTAGCCAAAGTGTTGGCGTCAAGGGGCGCAATGAGGAACAAATCCGCCCATCGGCGAAGTTCGATGTGCAGGACCGCATCGCCGCGTCGATACTTAGCCCCCTCCAAGCGTCCCGGCCACTCGTCGTCGTCCAGCGTGACAACCGCTGGGTTACGGCGGCCGTCTATCGGATGAATCGAGTTGGGGTCAAAAAAATAGGTGGCTGCTTCGGTCGCCACGATGCGAACGCGATGGCCGCTCGATTCGATACCATCGAAGATTTCCCGCGTCTTGCCGGCCGCCACGGATCCGGTCACGCCGAGGAGTACGTTGGCCATGGTCTTTGACCAAACACAGGATCAGTCTTGCCAAGAGTGCTTCGGCTGAGGAGCGGCGACTCCACGGCCGAAAAAATCGTTCACCGGAGTCAGACTGACCTCCCAGATCTCCGGGCGACGGTAACAAGCCGAAATGTCGAGAGAAGGTGCCGAGAATTTATCTGTCGAGAGCGGGCGACCGGATTCGAACCGGCGACGTCCAGCTTGGGAAGCTAGCATTCTACCACTGAATTACGCCCGCATTGGTTGCAGTTGCGGCGAGTGGATTTGAACCACTGACCTCCAGGTTATGAGCCTGGCGAGCTACCCCTGCTCCACGCCGCGATCACACTTTCTTCAGACAACGGAATTATACACGCCTCGCTGGCAAGGTGAAGTGGAAAAACCGAGTTGGCTGGCCATTTCGGCACGTGTCCGGAACAAACGCAACTGTTCCTTTGCTCTGGCTTGACGAAAATGATGGTGCATCAAGCCTCCGGGAACGACGAGCAACATGCACACGACGGCCAAGTTAGATCGGCGTACTCGTGACTGGTCACCGCGGATTTGGGAAGGGTGCAACCTTTTTGCTTGGCTACGGTTACTCGCACGAAATCGCTTCGCCGTGGATCGCTCGCATCTGTACATGGTTCCCATCATCACGTTCGTCAGCTCCATCCACCTTTTGTTGCGTTTTTTCGAGGAAATGTTTTTCCGACATCGCGTGCAAAGGGTCCGAATCGAGCAACCGCCGTTGTTCATCGTGGGTCATTGGCGCTCGGGAACAACCCTGTTGCACGAATTGCTAGTCGAGGATCCGCGACACGGCTTCCCGAATACGTACCAATGCCTCGAACCGAATCACTTCATCATGACCGAGGCGATCATGACCCGGCTGTTTGCCTGGGTGCTGCCGGGCCGACGGCCGATGGACAATATGGCCGCCGGTTGGGACCATCCCCAAGAGGATGAGTTTGCCCTGTGCATGCTGGGGGAACACTCGCCGTATTTGACTATCGCGTTCCCGAACCACGGCCCCATCGATCAGGATTACCTCGACCTGCTCAATGTCCCGCCGCAGGCTCGGCGACGATGGAAACAGACGTTGATGACGTTTTTTCAGAAGATCGCGTATAAGGACGGCCGACGCCTCGTCTTGAAGTCGCCGACGCACACCGCTCGGATCCGCACCCTCCTGGAGATGTTCCCTGGGGCACAGTTTGTGCACATCGTCCGAAATCCTTACGTCGTCTTCCCTTCGACGCTCAACCTTTGGAAATCCTTCTATCGCAAGCACGGATTACAGAACCCCACATTTGCTGGTTTAGAGGATTACGTTTTTTCGACTTTCTTGCGAATGTACGAACGTTTTGAGACCGATCGGTCTCTGATTCCGCCGGGAAACTTGCATGAATTGCGCTACGAGGATCTTGTCCGCGATCCGTTCGGCGAAATCGAGAAGCTGTACCTGTCTCTTATACACATCT
>JAOAAM010000339.1 GCA_026418875.1 Gemmataceae bacterium
CGCGGTGTCCCCCTGCATCCAAGGCGCTGAAGGCCGGGGTCAAGGTGGTGGTGGCGGAGCGGATCAGGTTTTTGGCATATTCCGCCAGCCGCGCCGGCATGTCGAAAAACGGGATCATATCCAATTGGCCGCACAGGCCGATGACCAAGGCATCGGTCTTGAACGAAATCCGACCGGCGAGCATCGCCAGCAGGGCATCGCCGCTATAGCCGCGAACTTGTCGCAGGGCCTCGCGATCGGTGCGCCACGGGGCAAACGAGAGGTGCGGCAGGAGCCTGCGGACGACCCACCCCATCACCACGAACTCTCCCAGGCTTGTGATCGAGAAGACCCAAGCCAGGGTGACGAGCGAGCCTTGAAATCGCACCAGCCAGACGACACCGACCAGCCGAAGCAGCAGGAAACCGGTGCGGATGAGTGCCTTTTGGGCGAAGCGGCCCAGGCCATCGAGCGCTGCCGGGAAGATGCTCAACGGCAATTGCACCGACAAAGTCGCCAGCAGCAGCAGCGACATGGACCAGACTTCGTCCCGCAAGGGCCCCGGCACCTTGTCCGTGCCGAAAAGGACGAGCGCCAAAACCGCGGTCCCCAACAGAGCGACGACGACTCCGGCGAGGGAGAAGACGAGAGCGCAAGCGGCCGTCAATCGGCTGAGCAGCTGATGCTCCCCGGTGGTGTGGAACCGGGCCACATAGCGCACCATGGTCGCGGAAACTCCCAGGTCGAAGAGGGTCAAGTACGCGAGGATGGATTCGACAAACGACCAGGCACCGTAGCGATCTCGACCGAAGTAGCGCAGGAGGATGGGAGCCATCACGAAGGCGGCAGCGAGTTGTGCCAAGAAAGCACCGCCATTGGCTGCGGCTTGCCACCAGGGGAATCGACTTTGTTTCGCGGAGGCGACTTCCATGTCTCAGGCCCACCTCGAGGGTCTACCATCTATGGAGCGTCTGTTGTAACCGCAGCGAGGCCGCCGGGGCAAGCCCGTCTGGCGTCGGTTCCGGCCGCCGTGCATCAGCGCGTGTAAAATAAGGCTATCGGCGAAATATCGCGGGGTGCCAGAAAATGCCGGAAACTCAAGAGAAGACCGGATTGGGCAATTATTTCGTGGCGAATTACCCGCCGTTCTCGTTCTGGCGGCCCGCACATGTACCGCAAGCGCTTCAAGCGATGCAGCGTCCGCCGGTTCCCGACACCCCCCTGGGTCTGTACTTGCACATCCCCTTCTGCCGCAAACGTTGCAAATTTTGCTATTTCCGCGTCTACACCGACAAAAATGCGCGGGATGTCGAAGTCTATTGCGATGCCTTGGTGAAGGAGGTGGAGTTATGCTCCCGGATGCCGGTTGTCGGCGGTCGGCCCCTGGAGTTTGTGTACTTCGGCGGCGGGACTCCGAGCTACCTTAGCGCCGACCAGTTGCGCGATCTAATGACCCGATTGCAAAAAATCCTGCCGTGGAGCGGGGCACGAGAGGTGACCTTCGAGTGCGAGCCGGGAACGCTCCAGAAACACAAGCTGGAAACGTTGCGTGAGATGGGGGTGACGCGGCTGAGTCTCGGGGTCGAAAATTTCGACCGGGCGATCCTCGAATTCAATGGTCGGGCACATCATGAGGAGGAAATCTATCGCGCCTATGGTTGGGCGCGGGAGGTCGGCTTCCAACAAATCAACATCGACTTGATCGCTGGGATGGTCGGCGAGACGTGGGAGAATTGGAAGTCATGTGTGCGGAAGACCCTCGAGTTAGCGCCGGAGAGTGTGACCATCTACCAGATGGAGTTGCCGTACAACACGACGTTCTCCAAGGAGTTGCCGCTGTTGGGGCAGGATGAGCCGAATCTCAGCATCGCCGATTGGCCGACAAAACGAGCCTGGGTGAACGCCGCCTTCGATGAGTTGTTGGCTGCCGGATACGAGATCTCCAGTGCCTACACGCTGGTCCGAGATCGACGGCGAACGCAGTTCGTCTACCGCGACTCCCTTTGGCATGGGGCGGATATGTTCGGCACGGGGGTTGCCTCGTTCGGACATTTGAATGGGTATCACGTGCAGAATCTCGACCGCTGGGAAGACTATCTCGCGGCTTTGGACCGTGACGAGTTGCCGTTGAACCGGGCGTTGCCGACCACGCCGCGCGACCGCTTGATCCGAGAACTGATCCTGCAATTGAAGACCGGGCGCTTGGACGAAACCTATTTTGCCCGAAAGTTTGGCGTGAACATCGTCGAGGAGTTCCGCGACCGTTTCGACGAACTGCGGGACGAGGGTTTCCTCACTTACACCGACGAGACGGTGGAACTGACGCGGGCGGGACTGCTGCAAATTGACCGGCATTTGCCGAGGTTTTTCGATCCGCAGTATCGCACGAGCCGTTACACCTGATCGGTTCGCTCAATCGGTTCGCTGACTCGCCCTGCCTGATCGGTCCTTCTATTTCGGTTCACGAGATCATCACCCCAGTTCGGGCATCTCATGAGCGAAGAATTGACCTTCATGATGGGGAAATACGCGGCCCGGCTGCCGGTCGCCCTGCGTTATGCCCGCAATCACATGTGGTGCGAGGACCGGCAGGGGGGGTTGCGCTTTGGTTTCACCGCCTACGCGGTCCGCTTGATGCAGGACGTGTATTTTCTCGACTGGTGCGTCGACGAGGGCAGCACTTTGCAGGAGAAACAGCGGATCGGCAACATTGAGACCTCGAAGGCGGTCTCGGATCTGTTTGCCCCGATCGCCGGTCGGGTGCTGCAATTGAACCGGGCCGTGCTGGCGGATCCCTCGGCGATTAACGCGGATTGCTACGGTTCGGGCTGGCTGTTCGAGCTTGCCGGGATTGCCGAGGGGCTGATGGACGCGGCAGGTTACCACGCCTTCCTGGAGGCCGGCTGGGAAACGACCCAGCGTATTCTGAAGAATCAAGTCTTACGCGACTGAATCGCGATTTGGCGCCTGGCAAAATTTCGTCCTAGATTTCAATGTCCCGAATCCGTTCGGGAGAGGGATCGGTCTGCGCGAGAGGGATGATGAGCCAGCGCGTGTTTCTAGGTCGATTCGAGGCCAAGCGCTTGCTCGGTGAGGGCGGGATGGGCCGCGTCTATTTGGCGCGCGAGTACAACCCGGACCGTTACGTCGTCGTCAAACAGATGCACGAACACCTCAGCGATGATCCCAAGTTCCGCGAACGGTTCGAGCGCGAAACCTGGACGATGGCCCGGTTGAATCACCCCCATGTCGTCAAATTGGTCGAGGCCTCGTTCGATGAACCGTCCGGGCCGTGCATCGTGATGGAATACATTCGTGGCACGCGGCTGGATGAGTTATTGAAGCAGAACAAGAAATTCGCCCCGGCTCGCGCCGTTCGGCTCATGATGCAACTTTGCGACATCCTGGCCGTGGCCCATGACCTCAACATCGTTCACCGTGACTTGAAGCCGTCGAATCTCATGGTGGTCGATCCCGACAGCCGGGACGAGCAGATCAAGGTGATGGATTTCGGCCTGGCGAAGATCCTTCACGGGGAAGAGTCCACGTCCGACGTGACCGACCCGAGCATCGAGTTTGCCCTCGGCACGCCGGCCTACATGAGCCCAGAGCAGGCCCGCGGCGAGAATGTGGATCATCGAGCCGACTTGTACAGCGTGGGAGTCATTACCTTCGAGTTGCTCTCCGGGGAGTTGCCGTTCTCGGCGAGCAGCAACATGGACATGATTCTTGCGCATGCGACGGAGACGCCGCGGTCGTTCGCCGATCTGGGCTTGCGTAGCTGGGTGCCAAAGGCACTGGAACATGTCGTCATGACGTGTCTGGAGAAAAACCCGATTGATCGGCCCCAGTCGGCCCGCGAATTGGCGGATCGATTTGAGTCAGCGCTGGCGTACCCGGACGAGGAACCGCTGGCACGAACACCGATCGGCAAGTTATTGATTGGACCGGCGGTGATCGACCCGGATGCCTTGGTTTTCACCATCGAGGCATGGATGCCGCAGCGCGTCGCCCTCGTGAAAATCCGTGGCTTCGTTCACGACTTGGGGGGCGACGTGATTGAGAGCGCCCCGGGATTGATCCGGGTGCGCGTCGAAACCCGAGAAACCGGCTGGCGGAACGGCTTGTCGGTTCTGGGCCGACGCACGGCGGCTCGATCGCGGACGCTGGACATGGAGCTACGCTTGCAAGCCGGCCCGGCGGAGAATCCCAATCAATTACGCGTCACCGCTCTGTTCCACCCCAATAGCCGCGTGAACCTGAACGATCCGATCTGGCGCGAGCAGTGTGCGTCGCTGTACTGCGAGCTTCGTGCCTACCTGATGGGCACAAACCGGTCTTAGCACCGTGCCGCGGTCGCCGGCTCATCGGACCCGGCGGCGGCGACTTCCACGACCCAACCCCGACCGGCAAGCCAAGCCGGGCCAAGCTGTCTCATCGCACTCGGGCTTGGAACGAGACAATCCCCTGCTCGCTGGGCGGAAGCTTCCCTGTCAGTTCCCAACGAAGCGTGACGGAGCCGACCTCGTTTTCCTTCACTGTAAAGGCGGCCTCTCGATCGCTGCGGGCCGATCCGGGGAGATATTCCAAGCGAGCGATCAGGCTGTCGGTGACGGCGAGTCGATCGACGAATTCCCGGGTGTTGTTCTTGTAGCGGAGGTAGAACGTCACCACGTCTCCCGGGCGAGCTTCTCTCGGTTCGGCCCATTTGAACAGCGAGATCGGTTCGCAGAACGGATGGGAGACAATCTCATCCGGCTCCTTTACCCCGCCCAAAGTCTGCACCCCGGCGATGGATCCCATGATCTGCACGTTCTTGACATTGTCGTAGCCGTGCAGGCGGATCGAGCCTTCGGTCAAGTGCAGGCTCTTTCGAGACACGGTCGCGGCGACTTGCGTTGTCCCCGTGGCACTGCCGGGGCGGAGCGATGTCTCTATCCCCGACACCGCCTTGGCCACGATTGCTTCCCCGGGCATTTGGACGAACAGCGTCCCGGCGGGGACAATCTCCTGCCGAATCACAGCGAAGCGAGGCCCGAAAACGCAGATCCGGTTCGAGACCGACACACGCTGCCGATCGTTCGGCAACGCATATTCCACCGCGGCATCACTGGGATCCAGGCCGCCCAAGCGCCCCTCGGGTCCGACCCCCACGCGCAAACCAGTGTCGCCGCCGTCGGGCAAGCATTCCTCCATGCCGCGCTTGACCCCGACGAGCGGATCGAAAATGGGCACATGCGCCCAAGGCAAGCTCGGCGGAATCGGCGGCGGTCCCAAGCGCGAATCGCCGGGGAACAAAATCGTGTTCGGGACAGCGGTGCGAGCTAGTTCTTCTTTGGTCGGCTCACGTTCACCAAACCGCACGATCGCCACTGTCTCTTATACACATCT
>JAOAAM010000377.1 GCA_026418875.1 Gemmataceae bacterium
CCCTTAAGTATGGCGTGACCGTCAATCATGTCTTGGGAGTTGAATTGGTCCTGCCGGACGGCGAGGTCGTTGTGACCGGAGGGCCGGCCGAAGATCCGCTCGGGTTGGACCTGACCGGCGTCATCGTCGGGTCCGAGGGGACATTTGGCATCGTCACCAAGGTCTGGTGCCGATTGACGCGAAATCCACCGGCTTACCGAACCCTGCTCGCGGTTTTTGAGACCGTCGACGACGCCACGCAGTGCATCAGCGACATTATTGGTGCGGGGATTGTCCCTGCCGCCCTCGAGATGCTGGATCGACTGATCCTTGGCGCTGTGGAGGCCGCCTTCCACTTCGGTTTCCCTCTGGATGCCGGGGCCGTGCTCATCATGGAGGTGGATGGGTTGGAGGCCGGCCTGGACGATCAGGCCCAACGAATGGTCGAAATCGCCCGACAGAACCGTGCGAGGGAAGTTCGTCGGGCGGTGACGGCCGACGAGCGCCAATTGCTCTGGAAGTGCCGAAAACAAGCGTTCGGAGCCGTCGGCCGTCTTGCCCCCAGCTATTGCACGCAAGACGGAGTGGTTCCCCGCACCCGCTTGCCCGAGATGCTTCGCTTCATCCAGCGAGTCGGGGAGAAATACTCCTTACGCATCGCAAATGTTTTCCACGCCGGGGATGGCAATATCCATCCGATCCTGTTGTTCGACGAGCGTGACCCGGACCAGGTCCGCCGAGTGCTCGATGCAAGCCACGAGATTTTGGAACATTGCATCGCCCTTGGGGGCAGCGTCACCGGAGAACACGGTATTGGGGTCGAAAAAATCGACCTGATGCCCAAGCTCTTCAGCCCCGAAGATCTCGCCTGGATGATGCGGCTGCGACAAGCGTTCAACCCGGACAACTGCTGCAATCCCGCGAAGATGCTGCCCACGGCGGGCGGTTGCCAGGAGCCAAGCCGGATTGTACGGACCGCTCCAGGCCGACGTGCCGCTCTGTGATTCCCGCAAGGTCCAAAGAGCAAATCCGCATGGACCAGCCAACTCACGGGCGTTAGGCAAGTCTCGCGGGGGGAATGCGGTCAAGGTGATTCGTCCAGTTTCTCATGCTGACGAAGCAGGTTGCGTGCCCGATCCAGATCCTCGGCACGAACGAGGACTGTCACGGCAACAGCCGGGACGCCGCTAAAACCCGCCTGATTCTCACCTGCCACCGAGCAGGCAATGCCGGCACTCCGTAGCAGGCCGGCGATGATTCCTGCGACGGCCGCATTGGGAGCTTCGTAAACCGTGACCAGTTCGTTGCCCACGTGTTGTTCATCGCTCATGAATTTCTCCCCTGGTGGTCCAGCACTGTCAAGCTATCTGGCCCGGCCGGGATCAACCACTCGCGGCCCCGGCCTGCTTCTCGCCGTGGGAGCGGGCGCAGTGGAGCAAAACCGGTGCCGACGCATGCCGCACGATCCAATCCGCAGTGCTTCCTTTGACAAGTCGGGACAGGCCAGTCCGGCAGCGAGTCTCCATGGCGATCAAGTCACACCCCAAACGGTGTGCCTCCGCAAGGATCGCCTCGGCCGGCACATCGTGCTCCACGACGTGACGATCCACTGCCACGCTCGGTTCGCTCGGACGTTCCCCCAACTGAATTCGGGAATCGTCGGGCGTCTCGCCTGGCTCCGATCGGTGTGGCGGCACACCCGCCGACGTCGTGGGTTGACCGATACTTGCAGCAGCCATCTCCTGCGAACCGGACGGGCGGACATGTAGCATGGTCACCCGCGACCCGAACAAGCGTGCAATCTCCCACGCGGCTCCACTTTGATCGAGAGGGGGCGTCTCCGTCGGAGTGGGCATGAGGATGTGCCGAAAGCCGGATTTGCGCCCGAAACGCTCGCTGCCGCCGACTTGCTCGTTGGCTCGAATCAGCAAGATCGAAGCGGGAAGCGTCCGCACCAGCGTCTCAGCGATGCTACCCTCCCAGAACTTGGCCCAAGGGCCGCGACCGTGGGTGGTCATGACCACCAGGTCGATGTGGTGGCTCAAAGCATATTGTCGAAGCGACTCGCCAACTGCCCCCTCCAAAACGGCCGTTCGAGTCGCGGATCGAATCTCAGGGTCGGCCAATCGGTGGAGCAACGCGTCCAGATACTCTTGAGCCTCCTCCTGCGTCTCGACATCCACCAAGGTTTGTTGGAACAAGGGGTCGGCGACGATTAGCGGCTCCCGAACGTGCACCAAATGCACCCTCGCGCCGGCACGCTTCGCCACGAGCGTCGCCCAATCGAGCGCCTGCTCGCCAAAATCTGAACCGTCCAGCGGCACGAGGATGTTCCGAATCATGGTCGCTCCCCGAGGTCGCCCAAGGCGGGCGATTGACCGACCTTGGTGCAGTTTATCAGAATCGGATCGCCGACGAGCGATCCCGGCTGTGAATGAAGAACGCCAGTGGCACCGGGACGCACGAAAACGATGTGCGATCTTGGGCAGAGATGGGGAAGTCTTGGACAATGTTGGGACAATTGGCTTTGAGTTCTTGCTGTGGCACAGTTTTTGCTCCAGAACGACCCCACGATCCGCTCCGTGTCCGGCGGCACTCTCCGACCGTGGAGGGCGGCGACGATGCGTACCCAAACCTCTCTGCGCGAACTCCGCGCGTGCGACATCATGCAGTCCGACGTGGTCTTGTTGCCGTTGGACTTGCCATTACCGGAGGCCGTGCGTCGACTCGTGCAACATCGGCTAACCGGGGCACCCGTCATCAACCACGAAGGCAGCCTCGTGGGCATGCTCACGTCCGCGGACTTCTTAAAATGCGCCCCGCAAAGCCAACCCCACGTGGCTTCCGCTTGCGTCTATTCGGATTGGCAGGTCATCTGTCCTGAGGACCTGCCGCAAGATACCGTCCGTGACCGCATGTCGAAAAACCCAGTCACGGCGACCCCGGAAACTCCCGTCTTGGAACTCGCCCGTCTGATGGTGGACCGGCGGGTACACCGGGTCGTGATTATCGACGGCCAGAGGCACCCGATCGGCTTGGTATCCAGCACAGACATCCTCGCCGCCTTGGCGTCATGGGGCGAGG
>JAOAAM010000771.1 GCA_026418875.1 Gemmataceae bacterium
AGACAGGAATCGCCCTCGGCTTGCGAGTTGCTGGACCGGCGGTTGGTCTCACTGGCGCGAGCGGCGGTGCCCGCCTCGGCCGATTTGTTACCACCCACGGTCGAGTGTGCCGTCCTGGTCGAGTTTGAGGCCGAACTTCCCAGCGAAGCACGTCGGCTCGCCACTCAGTTCTTGCGCACCGTCCACGATCGGCAGCGACTGTCCCTGGTCGGTCACGTGGCGTCGCGTCCGGCGGATGTGGAACGTTTCTGGAATATCCGCCATAGTGCCCTGCCGAGCTTGTATGGCATGGGGCAACGGCGGCGACCGATCGCTCTCGTCGAGGACATCGGTGTGCCGCCCGACAGCCTCGGCGCATTGCTCACCGGCGTCCAGGACATCTTGCAGCGCAACGATTTGACCGCATCGTTCCTGATCCATGCGGGGACGGCCCAGGTCCACGTTCGACCCTTCCTCGATCTGACCGCCGACCATGCCAATCAGCGACTTTGGACGTTGGCCGAGGAGATTTACGATCTCGTCCTCAGTTTAGGCGGAACCATCAGCGCTCAGCACGGCACTGGGTTGGCCCGAACGCCGTGGGTGCCGCGCCAATACCCCCGACTCTACCCGGTCTTCGTCGCCCTGAAAGCCATTTTCGACCCGAACGAATTGCTGAACCCTGGGAAAATCGTCTCGGCGGTGTCACCGACCGGTTTGTGGCCGCTGCGTCGACCGATGAGAGAGTGGGACTCGCGTCGCAGCCTGGCCTTGGCGTGGAGCGATGCCCCCTTGCCGCAGCATGTCGAGAACTGCAATGGTTGCGGGCACTGTCGGTTGGAAGAGCCAGGCTCACGCATGTGCCCCATGTTCCGGGTGACGCATCGAGAGGCTGCGACGCCTCGGGCGAAGGCGAACCTGCTGCGGCGTTTGCTCGAAAGCGAGGATCCCAAGCGGCTAGCGCAAGACGATGTCCGCGCGGTGGCCGATCTCTGCATCAATTGCCGAATGTGCGCTCTGGAATGCCCGGCCCATGTGCAGATCCCGAAGATGATGCTGGAGGCCAAAGCGGCCCACCACGCCGAACATGGCCTCGATCGTGCGGATTGGTTCCTGTCGCGTGTCGACCTCTTCGCTGCCGTTGCGAGTCGCTTGTCGCTTTTGGCCAATCCGCTGTTACGCAGCCGTCCGGCGCGATGGTTGATGGAGCGGCTGTTTGGCATCTCTCGCCATCGGCGATTGCCGACCTTCGCCGCGAAAAGTTTCCTCCGCGACTGGGGTCAACGGCGGAGGAAGCTGGCAGGGCGGGTCGTGGAACAAGTCCATGCCGGACCAGTGAGCGAGCCGCGGCCCCGTGTGGCGTATTTCGTCGACGTTTTCGCCAACTACAACGACCCGCAAATCGCCGAGGCCGCCGTCGCTGTTCTGGAGCACAACGGCATCGAGGTCCACGTCCCCGAGGGGCAATGGAGCAGCGGCATGGCCTCGTTGGCGATGGGCGACGTGGAGATGGCGCGAGAATTGGCCGAGGCCAACCTCCGCGTGTTGGGCGACCTGGCCCGAGAGGGGTATCGCATCGTCTGCTCCGAGCCGACGGCTGCTTTAATGCTCTCGCAGGACTATCCCGACTTGCTCGACGATCCGGTCGCAGGGCTGGTGGCGCGGCAGACCGTCGAGCTGACCACGTTCCTCGGCGAATTGTTGGATCAGGGACGATTTCGCACGGACTTCCAGCCGGTGCGGGCGTCTGTCGGCTACCACGTCCCCTGTCACCTGAAGGCCCTGGGCCGACCCCTCCAGACCCCACGCCTGCTGCAACTGATCCCCGA
>JAOAAM010000396.1 GCA_026418875.1 Gemmataceae bacterium
TCTCGTGGGCTCGGAGATGTGTATAAGAGACAGCTCGTCGCGGCCGTCAGGGAGTATGAGCAGACGCAATTGCCGCACCGCTTCGCCGAGTGGGAACAGCAGAAAAAGTCGCTTCCGGCCACCTGGATGGTGCCCGAGTTGACGCAGATGCGCTCGGGCGGGGGGGCGACCCTCACCAAGCAGGACGACGGGAGCATCCTCGTCAGCGGCACCAATCCGCCGATCGAAACACTGATCCTGACCTACACGACGACGCAAACCGGCCTTCGCGCGATCCGCATCGAGGCGTTGGCACATCCCACCCTGGTGAAGAACGGGCCAGGGCGCGGTGCGAATGGGAACTTCGCCCTGACCGATTTGAAAGTGACGGCGAAGTCGAAGACGGACCCGAAGCAGTCGGTCGCCGTAACGCTTCGCTCTCCCCGGGCAACTTTCGAGCAGCGGGGCTTTGCCGCTGCTGGAGCGATCGACGCCGACCCAGTGGTGTCCGGCTGGGCGGTCGATCCGGAGTTCGGCAAGGATCATGCGGCGGCGTTCGAGTTTGCAGAACCAATCGGCTTCCCGGGCGGCACGGTGATCGAAGTGACGCTGAGCTTCCACAACAACGTGGGGCATGGCATGGGGCGACCTCGCATCGGTTTTGCGACGCAGGCAGACCTGCCCCTCAACGCAGCCAACGCGGCGGAATCATTCAAGCACGCTTTGGAACTACCGCCAGACCAGCGAAGCGAGGAACAGCGGCAGTTGCTGTGGAAATGGTTCGCTCCATTGGACCCGGGCTGGCAGGCATTGCAAGCGAAGGTCCAGGAACACCTCAAGGCGATGCCCAAGCCGCGGAAGGTGAAAGCACTGGTCTCCAGCGAGGGACTGCCTCCGGTTCGCCTGCACAGCCAGGGTGAGGACTTTTTGCCGCACACCCACTACTTGCGTCGAGGCGACCCGGAGCAGAAGGAAGAGATCGCCGAACAGGGTTTCTTACAGGTGTTGACGCCGGAGGGGGCGGACCTCTCGGCATGGTATCGTGCCCCTGGGGCGACGGAGCGAACGTCGTGGCGTCGGCGGGCGTTGGCCGAGTGGCTCTGCGATGTGGATCGCGGGGCCGGGGCACTCCTGGCCCGAGTGATGGTGAATCGGCTGTGGCAGCATCCCTTGGGCCGCGGCATCGTCGCCACGCCCAGCGACTTCGGCACCCGTGGGGAGCCTCCGACTCATCCCGAATTGCTCGATTGGCTCGCCTCGGAGTTCATCGCCCAGGGCTGGAAACTCAAGCCGATGCACAAGCTCATCATGACCAGCGCCGTGTACATGCAGGACTCCACGGCGGATGAGGCCCGGCTGCGCGTCGACCGGGAGAATAAACTTTTCTGGCGTCGTCCCGTCCGACGCCTGGAGGCCGAAATCATCCGTGACAACCTCCTCGCCATCTGCGGGCAGTTGGATCGCACGATGTTCGGCCCTGGCACCCTCGAAGAATCGAGCCGCCGCCGCAGCATCTATTTCACCGTCAAGCGGAGCAAACTGATCGGCATGATGATCGTCTTCGACGCGCCCGAGGCGCTGGTGGGAGTCGCGGAACGGCCGGCGACGACCATCGCTCCGCAAGCCCTGATGCTGATGAACAATCCGCATGTACGCGAGTGGGCCAAGGCCTTTGCTCGCCGCTTGGACCTGCCCAACGACGCCGACGTCGTTCGACGTGCCTATGCCTTGGCGGTGTCCCGGCCGCCCTCTGCCGATGAACTCGCCGATGGCGTCGAGTTTTTGGAGGGGCAGGTTGAGGCGTATCGGGCCGCCGGCCGGGCCGATCCTCGGGCCTTGGCGTTGTCCGATTTCGCCCAAGCCATCTTGTGCCTGAACGAAGTCGTGTATGTCGAATGAGCAAGCGTGGGGCGCCGGGCCGGCCAACCCCCCCTCACGCTGAGTCGGCTTAGCCGAGAACGGTTCAACGACAAGGCGGCTATGCTCCGATAAAATGGCAGGCAGTCAGGCCGTTCTCATCCCTCGGATGCGGGATGACAGAGGCGGCGAACCGAGATCGAAAAACGAGCGAGACGAAACATGGGTTACAATCGAGCGGGACACGCCCGGAAGAAGCGGCTGAAACGGGCCAAAAGGTATCAGGCACGCCTGGCGAGAAAAGCGGCGAGTGCCTCGAACCCGACCGCGCCGACTTCGTAAACGCTGGGTCTTGTTGACTGACGCGGTGAACTCACCCCTGCATGACCTTCGGGTCGAACAACAGCGGGAAGAATTTTCCGCCCATGGGCTGCCCGGCAGGGATCACGTCGACACCTTTGAGCAATGGCTGATTCAATTGCGAACACACTCCGTCCAGGAACACATTGATGACCGCTGCCCGCCGTGGCCGATCCGTCCGATTCTCATAACTGCCGTGCATCATCAGTGGATGGTGGAACGAAGCCTCGCCTGCCTTGAGTTCGATGGCGATCGGCTTGAAGGCCGCCTGCTGCTCGGGGCTGAGGACTTTCTGCACTGCGTCCATGTCCCCGGCCAGACCGGTGATGGGTAGCAATTCCCATCGGTGACTTCCCGGGACGTAATGCAAGCAGCCGTTGTCCACGGTGGAATCGTCCAGGCCAATCCAACAGGTCAGATGGGCCATCGGCTTGGTGCGCGTCCAATACGAATAATCCTGATGCCAGGCCACCACCCCGCCATGGTGTGCCGGCTTGCAGAAAAGTTGATCGTGCCAGAAACGGACGGCCCCGCCGAGCAACTGGCTCGCCGGCACGGTGAATGCCGGATGCCAGAGCAGGTCATGGAAACCCGGCGTGATCCGCCAAGCCCCAAGCGCGTGGAACAGCACCCGGGAAGGGTCCGGGGATTCGTTCGTGTGGTATTCGTAGAACAATTCGTGTCCCGGATGGTTCGGATCGAACAAACCCTGCAACTCCTCGCGGAGTTGTTCGACCTGCCGCTCCGTTAAGATGCGGATGCCGGACAAATAACCGAACTCGTGGTAGAAGGCGATTTGCTCGTCGGTCAGGCGATATTTCGCCCATTCGTCGGGTGACTGAGGCAAGGCGACGAAATCACTCACGGGATGGGGGAATTGGGCTAAATCCACGGTCATAATCTAGCTCCGATCGGACTGTCGGCATTGTAGGAATCGCAGCCCGCTCGACCGACACGGCCCGCCGCGACTAGCGGCTCGAATTGGGCTGTCGATTTTTGTCGATAAAAAGCTCCCCATGAAACCATCATCTTCCCAAGTCCAACGACCGGCGAATGCTCCAACCCCTTCCGCTGAACCATCGGTAAGTCCCGTGTATCGCTGGCTCGTCGTGGGGATGCTGTGGTTCGTGTGCTTGTTCAACTACGCCGATCGACAAGCGATTTTCTCCGTCTTCACCGTGTTGGAAGCGGAGATGGGCCTGAGCAAGGTGCAGCAGGGAATCGTGGGCAGTTCGTTCATGTGGGTCTACGCTGCTGCCTTGCCTTTCGCCGGGTTGGTGGGCGATCGATTTAACCGGAAGTGGGTCATTCTCGGCGGGCTTTTGTTCTGGTCACTGATCACGGTGGCGACCGGGTTGGCGACCGAGTACTGGCACTTGGTGCTGTTCCGGGCACTCGAGGGATTCGGCGAGGCGTTTTATTTCCCGGCTTCGATGTCCCTCATCAGCGACTATCACGGCCCGCAGACTCGCTCTCGGGCGATGGCCCTGCATCAATCCAGCGTCTACGCCGGGACGGTCCTGGGCGGCACGGCTGCGGGTTATTTCGCCGACGTGGCATCCTGGCGGATGGGATTCTACGTATTCGGCGCGTTAGGATGTGTGTTGGCGGCGGTGTTGACATTGACCCTCCGAGAACCAGCACGGCAAGAAGCGACGGAGCGGACCACGTCGCCGCGGCCCCCGCTGCGGCAAGTCTTCGCCCATCCCGTGGTCTTGTTGTTGATTGCCGTCTTCATGGGCGCGAATTTCGTCGCCGTCACCTTCTTGACCTGGATGCCAACCTTCCTCAAAGAGCAATACAACCTCAGCCTGACCTGGTCGGGCCTGACCGCGACCTTCTGGCTGCAAGCAGCGTCGGTGATTGGCGTGATCGCCGGAGGTTGGTTGGCGGACCGCTGGGCGAGGCGCTTTCGTGGCGGAAGGATGCTCGTTCAGGGATTGGGTTTGCTGTTGGGGGCACCGCTCATCTTCGTCACTGGTTGGACGCAACAGATCGGCGTGCTGATCCTGGCCATCATCGGGTTCGGCTTCTTCAAGGGACTTTACGATGCCAACATCTGGGCGTCGTTGTACGACTTCGTGACCCGGGAACATCGCGCATCCGCCCTTGGCTTTATGAATGCGTTGGGTTGGCTGGGCGGGGCACCGGCACCGATCCTCGTCGGTTATGCGGCCGGAGTCATTGGCCTTAGTGGGGCGTTGAGTGCTACGTCGGTGATTTACGTCGTCGTCGCGGCGTTGCTGTTCGCGGGGATCGGCTTCAGCCGCGTCCAGGCCGCCCCCAGACCCGAAGGCTGAGTCGGACCGAAATGGAATTGTGGTGGACTGAATCAGCCGACCAACTCAGCTCGTGGTGGGTTGAATCAGTCGACCACCAGTTCGGGTCGATGCAGCGTCAACGATCCCTCGGCGGAGTAGCGTAGGAACTCGCAGCGCAAGGTGGCCTTGGTGGGCCGCTCGCCGAAGCGGGCCTCGAACCGCTCATAGCTTTCCTGCGGGATCAAGACCTGGGCGATCGGTTCATCGACCGAATCGACGAACACCAGCCAGGCTTGCCCGCTTGGGCCGGCCGGAGGGACAAGGCGGACATCGCCGTAAACCGTTAATTGCCCTTGGCCATAGCGAGCCTCGGCCTGTTCCGGGTTCTGTTGAAAGGCCCGGCGCAAGTCGGCGGCACTCAAATATGCTGGAATCCCGGGTTGGTCGCTCCGATCGGTAGTCCGCGTCGAGACGGCAAGCGACTGCGGCGGCGACTTCTGTCCCGGTGGATCGTCGCGCCAGAACCAGCGGCCGGCACCGACACCCACGGCGAGCAGGCCAAAGGCCACCACGGCGAAGGGGAGCAACCAGGCGGAGCCTGTCCCGGCCGTCGCCCGAGCACGGAACGGCTCGCCACAACGGGAACAGCGGAACGGCCCACGGAACAACGTCAAATACAGCCACACCGGCAGCCACCACCCGCCGGAGACGATGGTCAGCCCCAGGTGCAACCAGTGCTCGGGTTCGTGCCGCCGGAAAAGCCGCTCTTTTCCGCACGATTCGCACCAATCAGTCGTCTCGCTGATGGGCATGGTGGTCCGCTCCGAAAATGCTCCATCATTTTATTCGCTTGGTGGGGGCGAAAATTGGTCTATTCTGGGTGGCATGGGCCGCGATGCGGTTCGCGGCAGCGGAAGTGGGTCGGCGATTTGACGGAGCGCCGGGTTGACTTATGTTTCAAATGCGAGTCACCCGCGCCCAAGGACCGCCGCCACGAGCCACGCCATGCCGTCGTCCGAACACGTTCTCATAGGACACACCGCCCACGATGGACCCATTGCGACCAACGAGAGAGCGAGGCTGAAAGCGGCGGCACAGTACAAAGGCCGACTCCGACGCGGACAATTCGTCATCATCGCCGACACGACGAACCACGGATTGGCATTCCTCGGCCGCATCGTCGCCGGGCCGTTTTACCCCGAGCCGGATAGTGTCCTGGCCGACGTGGAGATCCACGGAGAAATCAGCGGGGCCATGGCCCGGGGGACCGACAGTCGCCCCACGCCTGGCTCGCCGGTCTTCGAGATGCCCGCCGCCGCCGTGTCCGCCCTGATCGGCTTGGGCGGCGAAATGATGCTCGGCCATCTCGCGGGCCACCCCGACATCCCCGTTTCCCTTCGCGGCGACTCGAAGGAAGTCCTCCCGCGGAATGTCGGCATTTTCGGGACCGTCGGCTCGGGGAAATCCAACTCGGTGCAAGTCCTCGTCGAAGAGGCGGCCGCCTGCGGCTGGGCGGTGGTCCTTCTCGACTTGGAAGGCGAGTACGTGGACATGGATCAACCCATGGCGATGGAGGCCTTGGTGCCCCGGCTGCGGCAGTTCGGTCGGGAACCGCGGGGCCTGCCGGACTTCCACGTCTACCACCCGATCAGTTGCTCCAGTAGCCGATCCGACAGTCGGCCGTTCGCCCTGCGGCTCGCGGATTTTGAAAGTTCCATCATCGCCGAGTTGTTGCAAACGAATCGAGCGGAGCGGAACGCCCTGTTGGACTGCATCGACCATTTTGAACAGAAGGCGCAAGCCACGACACTGCGGACGGAGGCGGATCGCCTGACGACGCTGTTGGATGCGTCGCCGACGGCCAAAGTACCCTACACGCTGCAAATGTTGCGTTCCCGCGCCACCGAACGGAGTGCTCGCTCCACCGAGTCGATGGATTTCGTGGGCTTGGGCAGCAAGTTGCAGTTGTTGATCCATGCAGGGGTGTTCGACCAGGCGGGGCTGCGTGGTCTGGACATGAGCGAGCTTCTCGTGCCGGGCCGCGTCAGTGTCATCGACGTCAGTGTCGCCAACGACACCGTGAAGAACTTGGTGACCGCGGACCTGATTCGGAAGGCGTTTGCATGGAAGACGAACCGGCCCGAGGGCGCGCCGACGTTGGTGGTGATCGAGGAGGCGCACTCGTTCATGAGCCGAGAGAAAGTCCAAACCATGCAAGCCACGCTGCACATGCTGCGGAACGTGACCCGGCGTGGACGCAAGCATTGGCTTTCCCTGGCGTTTGTCAGCCAGCAACCAGGGCATCTGCCCCCCGAGATTTTCGAGTTGTGCAACACGCGGCTGGTTCACACCCTGCGCAGCATGCACAATCTCGACGCCTTGATGGCGACCACCAGCGACGTGACGAAGGAACTGTGGTCGCATTGTCCCATGTTGGGGACGGGCGAGGCGATCTTGAGCACGCCGCAGTTGCGTCGCAGCATCGTCGTGTCGATGCGGCCGGCGGCTAGTCGGCGTCGTTTCGTCCGATAAATTCCCGTCTTTCGGACCCGGCTGCACGATCAAAAGGCCATTCGACGATTGTCGGCTGGGGTCGATTCGTGGTATGATGCACGGGAGCCGTGAAAACTCGGAACAGACACGGCGGACAAGTTCGTCTTGGCACGTTCGTCGATTCGTGGTAGACACGGCCCATTCTGCACATTCCCCGCACCGCGACGGGGCTTGATCCGGTTCGATCGCTTTCGAGCCGCCTCTCCCAGACGGGCTGCCCCGCGGTTGCCGAGGGCCGAAGTCATGATTCCGTTTTCTCGTTCTGCTTGTTGCCTTGTCGTCGCCTCCGGCCTCGTCCCCTTACCTTTGTTGGCTCAGGTCGGTCGATTTAAAACCGAAGCCTCGCCCGAACCGATCGTCCGCCGTTTGGCCGAAGCCCAATTGGCGGTGTGCGTCTCGCCCGACGGCCGACGCTTCGTCACCAGCGGCCAGAATCGCGCCATCCGGCAATGGACCGTGGATGGCAACGAGTTGGCCCCGTTAGAAAATGCTCCCGGCGGCTGGTGCGTCCAGTATTCGCCCGACGGCCGTTGGCTGGTCGGTTGCGGCTTGGATCGCCTTATCCGCTTGTGGGATGCCGCGACAGGCCGGCAGATCCGCCAGTTGCAAGGGCACACCCAGATCGCCTGGATGGCCGCCTTCCTGCCCGATGGCGAACGGCTCGTCTCCGTCAGCGAAGATTCGACCATCCGCTTGTGGAATGTCGCCGCCGGCACCGAGATCGGCCAGGTGATCGGGCATCCCGGCCCTGTGTGGTGCATGGCCTTGTCCAATGATGGACGTTGGCTCGTCACCGGGGCTGCCGACGGCTCCATGCGCTTATGGGAC
>JAOAAM010000481.1 GCA_026418875.1 Gemmataceae bacterium
GGGAGAAGGACGAAGATTGCAGCCCCAGCGACCGACCCGAGGGCCAAGTAACGGAATCGGCGTCGGCTCTGCATCGCCGTGATACCGCCCCAGGCGATCAGCCCCAGCAAGGCGGAGCGCGAGCCGGTGAGCAGGATGCACGCCGTGCTCAGGGCGACAAATCCAGCCAACAGTCCGCGGAACCAGCGTCGGCGGACGGTGAGCCAGAAGGGGCGGACAAACGGCAGAGCATACACGATGCTGGCCCCGAAGCTGTTCGGGTCGCCCAGCGTTTGGTCCACGCCGATGAGGCGAGCAATCCCCATGCGGAACGTGTGCCGGCCATGAAAAAATTCCCATAGCGAGTGGAGCATGTAAACCGCCATGATGGCGAGGAACGCCGCGAGCATCCAGCGCAACTCGCCGGGGCGATCGACGGAGCTTCGCACCAAGACGAAGAAGAAGACGATCTTCAGCCAATCCTCGACGAGTTGGTCGCCAGCGGAGCCGTAAGGACTCATTCCCCAGGCTAGCAGGACGGCACCGACGAACGATGCAACAGCGAAGTCCAACAGCGTTGGGGTCAGACGCTTGGGCGAGAGGATCAGCCAAGCGGCCGCGATGCCCAGTGCGTAAAGCCGCTCGATGTGCATCTCGCCGAGAAACGGCCAGACCTCGAACGGCCGATGAATAAACAGGAACATGTAGCCGATCAGCAGGTAGAGGATCATCCGTGAGTCTCCCACCGTCCCGGGCTGCTTATGTCGGACGGCTGGCTCCGTCTCCCACCGGGGCACAGCACATCGGCAATGCCCGAACTTACTTGATCGCTTGGCTGGCAGCGCGACAGGCCGGGGGGAGACTGTTGCTCCGCATCGAGGACATCGACTCCCCCCGCATTAAATCCGGGGCGGCCCAGCAAGCCCTGGATGATCTGAGTTGGCTCGGTTTGGATTGGGACGGCGAACCAATCGTGCAAACCCAGCGGCTGCCACTCTATAAGTCGGCCCTGGCTCAACTCCGTGCCCAGGAACTCGTTTATCCATGCACCTGCACTCGATCGGACATCGCCGCCGCCGCCAGTGCCCCGCATTGGGAGCACGAAGGTCCGGCATATCCCGGCATCTGCGCTCATCGTCGCGCCGTAGATGCCGACTCCCTGGAACGACCTTTCGCCTGGCGCTTTCGTGTTCGGCGCTCGCCGGACTTCGTCGATGCGTACCGTGGGCCGGTGTCGATCGACTTGACCCAAGTGGGCGGTGACTTTGTGGTGTGGAAGTCGGCCGGCACTCCGGCCTATCAACTGGCTGTCGTCGTCGATGATGCCGATTCCGGGGTGACGGAAGTCATTCGCGGCGACGACCTGGTGCCCTCCACACCGAGGCAATTGTTGCTTTACGACGCATTGCAGCTTCAACCGCCTCGCTTCGCTCATGTCCCGCTGGTGGTCGGTCCCGATGGCCGCCGCCTGGCGAAGCGACATGGCGACACCCGTTTGAGTGCCCTTCGGGCTGCCGGGGTTCGACCCGAGGCCCTGGTCGGCTTGCTCGCCTGGTCGTGCGGCTGGTTGCCGCAACCCGAGCCGGCCAGCCCCGCCGACCTGCTGCCGTTGTTCGATCTCCGTCGTATCCCGAATCATCCTTTCGTCCTTGAACCGGAACTGCTTCGGCGGATCGGCTACTCGCCGACGTGAGGATTCGACTC
This sequence comes from Gemmataceae bacterium, assembly GCA_026418875.1. Lineage (GTDB taxonomy): Bacteria > Planctomycetota > Planctomycetia > Gemmatales > Gemmataceae > CAKZUU01. Next base: position 1,684 of record JAOAAM010000481.1, read on the forward strand.
GGCCTGCTTTCGCCGCGCTCATCCACTCGGCCCTTGCCGCTGCACCCCGAACCCGTGGCAGGACAACCCCCGAGATTCCAGCACCTCCGCCAATGCCAAGTCACTCTCCCCGCTCCGGTTGGCGGCTCCGCCTTGTTCTCTCCGCGGCGGCTCGGCTTGCCGCGCCAAGACGTCTAGTTGTTCCTTGACCTCGGCAAGTTGCTCCGCCAAATCCCGCATCGTCTCGACGAGGGCCCGATTGTACGCCGACTGCTGCCGGGCCAAAACGTCGACGTAGGCTGTCTGAAATTGACCCAACACTTTGCGTTTGATCCAACGCTTCAACCCGGCAAACCATCCTTCGCTGACATCGACGTAGCCGGTTGGTAGTTGGCTCAGGGATTCGGCTCGTTCAAGTCGTTGGCTAATTTCATCCATCAACAACAGGCTCCGCGGAAGGACGTGTTCGGATCGCGGCACAACGTCGTGACGGTCCGAGGCGACGGTCCGACCTTCGACCTCCACCCGCACCGTGACGTCAGGGGGGATCGACTCGCCGCGAGGCCACGGGATTCGCACCCAGGCCGATCGACCGGGGGGCACCACGCGGTCCAAGTCCGAGGCACCGGCAAATGCGACAGACTCAGCAGACTCGCCAGACCAGGCCGACTCCCCGGACCCGCCGGACTCGACGATGATTCGGCATGATCCCGGCCATAATGGCGCATCGCCCCGATTGATCACGCCCACACGCAACGACGGCTGGCTCCCAAGCCCCTGGGGGGGGAGGGCGATTTGCCAAGCGACCCGATGCGACGGCACGGATCGGCGAGGTGACTGCATCACGTGATGAATCACTTTGAGCAGCTCGTGCGACCAAGCGTCGCTGCCTCGTTGAGCCACGACCTGCCGGCCCTTCTCGCGCATCACCTCGGCAAGCGGTCGGTTCAAGCCGCGTAGGACCTCGCCGAGTTGACGGGCGAATGAATCCCGGGAGCCAAACCGAGCACGCACCGCCTGCTGCCCGCATCGGCCCCGTTTGGCCCAGGCGTCAGGCCGATGCAGCAGGTCGTCCAAGGCGGAGCGGAATTCAGCATAATTGGCCACTGCTTGGCCGCCGCCTGTCGTCTCGATGAACTCCCGCAGCACTCCGCAGCCTCGATGGGCCAGCACCGGCACACCGTGGTTCCAGGCGGCGAGGCTGACTAGCGACAGCGATTCCCGTGTAGAAAGTTGCACCAGGCAAGCGGCTCCGGCGATGACATCGGCCAAGGCGGATTCGTCCAATCGTCCCAGTGAACGGATCCCCTCAGCCACCGGCCCCGGACGCAAAGAGCCGGGGACCACCAGCTCGAT
>JAOAAM010000483.1 GCA_026418875.1 Gemmataceae bacterium
GTGGGCTCGGAGATGTGTATAAGAGACAGGTCCACATCCAAGGCGTCGCTTTCGATCCGCACCTGGACGACGTACTCGCCGGCCGACAGAAACTTATGAGGGAACGTGACCGGGACAGCCGTCCCGGCTGGGACGTCGACGAGCACCTGCTGTTGAATGCGAAGAGCGAAAGGTTCTGTATCGCCGCTCTCGGAGCGTGCCTTGCCAACCAAAAGATCGACCTTGAGTTGCTTGCGGTCGGTCCTGCCGAAATTGTGGACGGTGGCCGTCACCGAGTTCAGCACTCCGGTCAATGTCAGAGGCTCGCTGAGTGCGATGGAGGTGACCGCCAGGTTATCCGTCTCGGATTGGGCGACATCCACGACGATGACAGGCGCCCGCTCTTGAATTCGCTGCCATGCGTCGGCCTCCCCCACCCGTTCTCCCACCGACTCGCCGGGTGCTGCTTTCGCTTGGAGGACTCGCAAACCTGAGCTTTGGAAAAAGGTGCGTTGCAGGTCCGTGAGCAGGTAGACTTCGCGTTGCTGGTATTTACCCAAAGGCTGCGTCACCAAGCGCTCCACTGCGTCGAGGCCCGCCGCGAGGTCGGAGTTGCCGTGAGCCAAACGAAGTTCGTCCAGTTCTCGTAGCACACTGGCGGTGTTGTCGGAGGGACCGGCCACGATGGTCTGCGTCGGCGTACCCAGCACGATCAAGCTTAAGCCATCACCGGGTTGGGCACGTCGGATCAAGTCGCGGGACCAACGCACCGCCCGGTCGAAGCTGCTACCGTCTTGGTGCTTCCGCGCCATGCTGTAGCTTCCATCCAACACGATGATCCGGTGAACCCGGCCGAACCGCGTGGTCTTGCTCGCCACTCCCCCGGGGAATAGCCGCGCCCAAACCGGATCCATCCAGCTCAGTGCGCTGACCATCGCCAGGATCAACAGGACGACAAGCAGTGTGCGCAGCGCCAGAAGAAGCCACTGCTCGATCCGCAATTTCCTCGCGGCCCGTTTCTGCGCGGCCAAGAGGAATCGCATCGCTGCCCAATCGACCACCCGATAGCGCTTGCGATGAAGCAGGTGGATGATGATGGGGATGGAGGCGGCACCAGCGAGCGTTGCTGCCGCTGCCCAAGGTGTCATGAAGAACACGGCCAGATTCATGTTGCGGTTCGCCTTATCCTGTCGCTAGCCGATTTTTGGTGGGCAAGTATCGTGTCGGGGCCGCGTGGTCCGTGCGAGTTGATGCGGTTTTGCGAAGTCAGCGCTTCAACCGCCGGGCCAAATACGCCGCCAATGCCGTCCCCGGGTCGGCATCGGTTCGGAACGGCACCAGGTCCACGTTCAGCGAGCGGCAACCCCGAGTCAATTCCTCGCGCCACCGCTGTAACTCCGCTAAGTAACTCTCACGCAACGACCGCGGGTCGGTCAACAGATGGGGTAACTGCTCCATCCCGCGGAACAGGGTCGGATCTTGAAACGGGAAGTCCAACTCGGCGGCGTCGAGCACATGGAAGACTACGACCTCGTGCCGGTCGTAACGCAAACGCTTCAACCCGGCCAGGACCTCCGCAGGTTCGTCGAAAAGATCGCTGAAAAGCATGACCAGACCACGGCGGCGAATCCGGCCTGCTAACTCCAGCAAGATTGACCCCAACCGTGTCGATCCCTGCCCAGCGCCGGAGGCGAGCACCGCGAGCATATCTTTCAAATGCCCCGGCTGGGCCGACGGCTTGAGCAACTGTTGCACCTGCGAGTCGAAAGTCGCCAAGCCAACGCTGTCGCTCTGCTGGAGGATGAGATAGGCCAAGGCCGCCGCTGTCACGCAGGCGAAGTCGAACTTGGTCGACTCTCCCGAGCCGTATTTCATCGACTCGCTGGCATCGATGAGCAGCCAGCAAATGAGATTCGTGTCCTGTTCGTACTGCTTCAAATACAGCCGTTCGTTGCGTCCGTAGACCTTCCAATCGATGTGTTTGATGTCGTCGCCGGGGACATACTCCCGGTGTTGTGCGAACTCGACGGCGAAGCCGTGGTAGGGGCTGCGATGCATTCCTGACAGGAAGCCCTCAACCACCGATCGCGCTTTCAACTCCAGGCTGCGAACCCGCGCCATGACTTGCGGGTCGAGATACTTCAGTGGTGATTCGGGCATGGGTGGACCTTAGCGGTGGGGGCACGAATATCTCGTGAGGCAGATTGGGCCGGAGCACGCCGGCGTCGACTCAGCCTCGATCCAATGGCTCGCGCGGAATCGTGTCGATCAACCGTCGGATGATGTCGTCGCTTTTCACCCCGTCCGCTTCCGCATTGAAGTTCGTGATGATGCGGTGGCGCAGAACCGGCAGAGCCATGGCGCGGATGTCTTCGCACGAGACATGGAACCGTCCCTTCAAAATCGCGCGAGCTTTCGCCGCCAGGACCAAGTATTGACTAGCTCGCGGACCAGCCCCCCAAGTGACATAGTCGCGGATGAAATCTGGTACGGACGGGTCGTTCCGCCGTGTCGCCCGGGTGAATTTCATGGCATAACGAATCACATACGGGGCCACGGGCACCCGACGCACGATCTCCTGCATCTCGACCAAGTCCATTGCCGATACCACGCGCTGGATCGCCGGCCGGCTCAAGGCCGTGGTCTGTTCCACAATCTTGTACTCCTCGTCCTCGTCCGGGTAGTCCACGCGGATGTTGAACATGAACCGATCCTGTTGGGCCTCCGGCAGGGGGTAGGTGCCTTCTTGCTCGATCGGGTTCTGCGTGGCGAGGACGAAGAATGGTTCGGGCAACTTGTGCCGGTTGCCACCCACCGTCACCTGACGCTCTTGCATCGCTTCCAGGAGGGCGGCCTGGGTCTTCGGCGGGGTGCGGTTGATCTCGTCGGCCAATACCACGTTGGCGAACAACGGGCCGTGGAGGAACTTGAAGTGCCGCGTCCCCGTCGCCCGGTCATCCTGCAAAATGTCGGTCCCGGTAATGTCCGAGGGCATCAAGTCCGGGGTGAACTGGATGCGATTGAAGGTTAGGTTCATGGAGTCGGCCAGCGTGCGGATCATCAGCGTTTTCGCCAACCCTGGTACACCGACAAGTAAGCAGTGACCCTGAGCGAACAGAGCGATGAGCAACTGTTCCAAGACTTCGGTCTGGCCGACGATGACCTTCCGGCACTCGCTCAGGATCTGCTGGCTGGCCTCTTTCAGTCGCTCGACGGCAGCCAGATCGCCTTCCAAGCGGGGATACGTGGGTTCCGGACTCGCCGCGGGAACGACGACCGGAATGGCCTCGTCAGAGTCACGCAGACTCCGGTCGGCCTCGACCCAGTTGCCACAGTCGCACAAGCGACGCCCGCCCGGAATCACCTGGACGATCAAGCCGCAGTGGTCGCAGCGCACGGATTTCATCGAGTGTCTCGCGAAGTTGAACGATCCATGACGAAGTCATCATACCAGGATGCCGTGGCTCGGGTGAGGCTAACGCGGCCGCAGCACATACCATTGTTTGCCGCTAATCACGGCGGCGGCATCTTTCTCATGAAGCACTAATATGTCGGGACCGTCCGCGGAGAGCGCGTGCGCGTGCATGGAGCGACCATCGGTCGGGTTGAGGGCATGAAGCGTCACCACCCGCCGCTGGGCACCCCAGGTCAGCACGTTCCACGCCTCCTGCAATCCTCTGAAGCTCGGAACACCGGAGATGAGTTCCCGCGCCCGTTTTTCGAGATCGTTTGGGTCCGATCGTGGAGAGGGCGACGCGGGGTGGAGCACGACCGCATTGCGGTACGTTCGGGCATGCCAGGAACCGACACCCGGTAGCGGGACCTCCCACAATCGCCGTCCGGTGTCTCGGTCGACGGCGACTGCCGTGGTCTCCCCGACATAAACACCAGTCTTCGACGATGCGGTTGATGCTGCCAAGCAGAAATGTTCACGCCCCAGCCGGGTCGGTGGGTGGATCTCTCGGCCGTTATCGATATCCAAGCGGATCAGTTCCTCGCCGTAATTTCGCGACCAGATTCCCACCAGATGCCGACCATCGCGTGTCAGTTCCGGCGCTGCTCCGGTCAAGCTCGGCCATCCCTTCGGCGTGTAGCTCCACCTTTGGCTGCCATCGCTCAGGTTGATCGCCCGCAAATTGGGGCCGTCTGCGAAAATAGCCCAGCGATGGTCGCCCAGGACCGGTGGGCCAAGCCATGGCAATGCAGCGGGGCGACGAAACAAAAGCCGACCGGTCGTCGCATCCAGGCAGAACGCCTCGCCGCCGGTCGTTTGCAGAAGGACGTACCGCGGCGTCGCCAAGAACGGACAACGGATTCCCGCCCCCTCCTCTGGCGAGAACCAATCTGATCCTGGCACGCGGAACTGCCACTCGACTTGCCCGGTCTCTAGGTCCAACGCCAGGATCGCTTGCTCGCCGCGTCGGCAGATCAACCGGGGGCCGGCCAAGCAAGGGTTGCTCAGCGGGGCGGATTGGGGCCACGGTTCCAACAGCCGCAGCATTGGGTGTGATGCCGCCCCGACACCCGCATCCCAAGCCGGCGAGAGAAACTCCCAGATGACTTGGCCCGTGTCTCTTCGAAGTCGGGAAGCGCCTTCCTGACCCAAGACGATGACCGAGTCGCCGTACACGCCCACCGACTCCGCATCATGCGCCAGCGGCTGTCGCCAGACCTCGGTACCGCGGGGCATTTTTCGACAAACGATCGTTCGGTTCGCGCAAAAAAAAACGCGACCCTCCGAGTCGGGAGTTGCTGCCACGCCGGGAGACTCCCAGTTAGGCATCGGTGCCAGCGGACGTTCGTCCCCGAGGTAGGCCCCTTCCTCGATAGCCCAAGATGTGGGCCAGTCGAGCTGCGAGCGGTCCTGAGCCGGGCGATTCAGGAACGCGGGTGATTCGTCCCGCTCTGGCTGCAACCGCCAACGCATAGCC
>JAOAAM010000523.1 GCA_026418875.1 Gemmataceae bacterium
GCCAGGCTGCTGCGAGAGGATTTCGTCCCAGACTCGGTGGGGGAAAGCCCGAACGGCCGCATGCTTGCTGAACCACTCCCGAGCCAACTCGATGTCGGCACGCTTTAAGGGCCGGTGGAACCATTGCGCGAGCATGGCTTCGTGACCAGCCATGATAAGTTGTCGACCCGCACCTTCTTCCGGCAACGGCTTGCGAAATGTGAGGGTGTAGGCTGCCCGCTGGACGGCGATTTCTGGCACCGAGGCCCACATCGTCCGCTTGTACGTGTCAGTCGCTCCGAGAAAACCGCCCAGCAGAAACAGCTTGCCGAAAAACTCCTCCCGCATCTGTGCCCGCTTGTGCTCGATGCGCTGGGAGATCTCATGTGCGGAGTCCATACCGATCCGCTCCACGTGCTTGCTGCCGATGTCCCTATAATCGCATGCAGTGAGATTATCCGGAAAAAGGTTGACTCATGGCCGAGAAGATTACACCGCGGGCGGAAGATTATTCCAAGTGGTACCTCGACATCGTCAAGGAAGCACAACTTGCCGACCATTCCGATGTGCGTGGCTGCATGGTCATCAAGCCGAATGGCTTCGCTCTCTGGGAGAAAATGCAGAGAGCGTTGGACGGGTTGTTCAAAGCCACGGGCCACGTCAACGCTTATTTCCCCTTGTTCATCCCCATGAGCTATCTCGCAAAGGAGGAGGAGATGGCCGAGGGGTTTGCCAAAGAATGTGCCGTGGTCACGCACCACCGATTGAAAGCGGAGAAGGGGAGGGGGCTTTACGTCGATCCCGAGGCGAAGCTCGAGGAGCCGCTCGTGGTCCGGCCGACATCGGAAACGATTATTTGGAAGACGTACAAGAATTGGATCCAAAGCTACCGCGACCTGCCGATCTTGGTCAACCAATGGTGCAACGTCGTGCGCTGGGAGATGCGGACACGGCTGTTCCTCCGCACCGCCGAGTTTCTCTGGCAAGAGGGACACACAGCCCACGCCACCCGGGAAGAGGCCGAGCGCGAAGCGCACATGATCCTGATGGATTGCTACCGCCGATTCGCCGAGGAATGGATGGCCATGCCGGTTTTGACGGGACCGAAGAGTGAGGGGCAGAAGTTCCCCGGCGCGATTTACACGCTGTGTATCGAGGCGCTGATGCAGGATGGGAAGGCGCTCCAAGCTGGGACGAGCCACTTCCTCGGCCAGAACTTCGCCAAGGCATTCGACGTGCAATTCCTTAACGACAAGCAGCAGCTCGAGTATGCGTGGGCCACTAGTTGGGGCGTCTCGACGCGGTTGATCGGCGGCTTGATCATGACTCATTCCGATGACAACGGCCTGGTCTGCCCGCCACGGCTGGCCCCCACCCATGTCGTCATCTGTCCGCTGGGCAAAAATGAGGAGGAACGTCGAGCGGCCCAAGCCGCTGCGGAACAACTCGCTGCCGCCTTGCGCTCATTACCCCGGGATGAGTTTTTCGGCTACGAACCGATCAACGTCAAAGTGGACACGATGTACGACAAACAGCCGGGCTATCGCTTCGCCGAGTACGAATTGCGTGGCGTGCCGGTCCGGGTTGAGATCGGCCCCAAAGACTTGGAGAAGCAGGCATGCGTCATCGGTCGCCGCGATCGACCGGGGAAAGAGGGAAAGCAGGTCGGCATCCCCCTGTCCTCGGCACCTGCCCTCATCCGCGATCTGCTCGTGGAGATTCAGCAGAGCCTGTTCCAGCGTGCTCGAGAGTATCGCGATCGGATGACCCGAGCCGTCGACACCTGGGAACAGTTCAAACAAGAGATCGAGCACGGCGGCTTCCTGATGGCCCACTGGGATGGCACTCGGGAAACCGAGGATCGCATCCAGGAAGAGACGGGGGCGACGATCCGGTGCATCCCCTTCGATCAACCCGAAGAAGCCGGCCAATGCGTCCTGACGGGTCGGCCATCCACGAAGCGGGTCGCCTTTGCCCGTGCCTATTGATGAAGTAAGTCAGCGGCCCGATGTCGGCGAGCGTATGATGGATGTGCTGGTCTTGAGCGACGATCTAATTTTTTCCAGCCGAGTGACCGGCACGGCAGAGGCGATCCGGCTGTCGGCCAAGGTTTGCCGGACGGCGGACGAGCTCATCGAACACGCGTCCCAAGAGCGCCCAAACTGCGTGATCCTGGATCTAGCCCATCCTGGGTTGGCGGTCGTCGACCTGGTCTCCCGTCTGCGTACGCTGGAGCTAGCACCGCGGATCGTGGCGTATGGACCCCACGTGGACTCCGCGATGTTGAAGGCGGCACGCCAGGCTGGCTGCGACTTGGTCTTGACCCGTAGTCAATTCGTCGAGCGATTACCGCATGAATTGTCCGCTTGGGCGAGGAGATCGTCATGGCCGCCGGATGGACGGTAGTCTACGAGTCGGACGTACCTGCCCCGAGCTATGGCCCGACGGCTGGGAAGTCACTTCTGTACTACCATCATCAAATCGACGAGCTGGCCCGCCACTTGGGGTTGACCCCGTTGTCGGCCTTCTTCAGCCGCAATCCACAGGACATCATCCGCTACATTCAGGATCTCGGCGTGGAACCGGACCCGGCGATGCTTCCCGACGAAGAATGGTTCGATCCCTCGGAGGGATTGGTTACCGTTCGAGGCTTGCTCGTTCAACTCCGAGCCGATGTCGGTGACATCCCCGAACCGGCTCGCGTCATCTCTGACTTGGAGATGATTGAAAAGGCCCTCCTGATCGCAGTGGACCGAGGTGTCCGGTTCCATTTGGGCCGGGCCTTGCACCTTCCTGAGCGCGAGTAACGATTAAGTCAGCGTTTTGCCGACCGCTTGCAGACACTGCTCCCACCGTAGCCGTCACCGTGCTGGGATTTCGCGGTCCAGCGCCCAAAAAATCGCATTGAGCAACAGTCGGCGAAAATTCGGCTCGGCGAAGTCATCGACGGAACCCAAGGATGTGTAGAAGATCCGCCCGCCTTGGTGACGGTTCGTCCACGCGACGAACTCCGGCTCGCCTGCGTGATTTTCCAGTCGGCCCACGAGCAGAGGCGTCGCGGTCGAGGCCAGCTTGCGGTTTTTATAAAGCGAGGCCTTGGAACGGAACTCACGACCGACCCCAGTCAGGATTGGGTGGTCACGCCGGGCCTCGACCGACGTGATGATAGATTCTTGCCCTACTCCGTGATGGCCTTGGTAGTCGCCCCCGAGCACATCCCGATCGAACTCGGGCCAGCCGCCCGGTTGATCGCGCAACGCAAAGGCGTGGCTGGCGGTCCGAATTCCAACCAGCGGCTTGCCGGCAGCGAGGTAGTGTCGAATGACCGCCAGTTGATCGTCGGGCGGGATGCGACGGCGGACGCTCAGCACGAGCAGATCCGCCTCACGCAACTTTTCAATTCCGGGAAACTCGTTGGGCTTCTTCGGATCGGCGTGGACAAACACGCAGCGAAGTCCCTTCGGTTCGAGTTCGTCGGCAGCGAACTTTGGCAAAGTTTCCGCGGTTTGGTACTCGTCTTCGCCAATTAGGAAGACGACGTGCGGGGGCCGTGGCATCAGGCGAGGGGGCCTAACCTCAAGGTGCTGTAACATGCTGCGACCCCCTCCCGCCCGCGCTTTTTCCTGGAGAGACCACAAGGCGGGCACAGCGGGGACGAGCAGGGCCAGGAGCCAGACCTGGAGGCCCGTGGCAGACGATTTGTTCATGGTGCGGACTCGTTTGGGGGTGGTGATTCAGGGAAGA
>JAOAAM010000526.1 GCA_026418875.1 Gemmataceae bacterium
GCACGGTGCCACCGAGGCCCGCAAAGACGGAGTCGCGGCGGGGTACTAGCTCGTCGCGATCCATGTCGAAGCCGAGACACGGGGCAGAGGTTTGGACTTGGGGAGCCAGACCCTGGGGCAATTCATTGGCGTTTTGTGAGACTTTGCGGTAGACTAGGGGTTCCTAGCAAAGAATGCGGTTTTTCCTCGTGTCGTTCTCCAGTTTTCGGGAGTTGGACAACGATGACTTTTCACCGATTTGCCGTTCCACGCCCCATCCTGGCGTTTTGCTTGCTCGGTCTGCTGATGCTTTGGGTGCTGCCGGCGCATTCCGATGAGCCGAGCGGCAATACCCCCCCGGCTGGCAAGGTGGATCCGGAGAAGGCGAAGAAAATCGCCGAACTGGAGCAGAAGATCGCCGAGTTGTCGAAGCAAGTCGAAGTTTTGAAGAAGGAAGCGACGGCTGCGGCACCGGCGAATGGCGCTCCCCTCGACGGCACCATCCCCGAAAGCTGGGCGACGGCCATCCAATGGCGGTGCATTGGGCCCGCGAACATGGGTGGACGGATCACCTCGATCTCCGTCTTCGAGGATGATCCTTCAACCTATTGGGTCGCCACCGCCTCCGGCGGGTTGCTCAAAACAACCAACAACGGCGTTAGCTTCGAGCATCAATTCGATCGCGAGAGAACCGTCTCCATCGGCGATGTCTGCGTCGCGCCTTCCAACAAAGACATCATCTACGTCGGAACGGGCGAAGCGAACCCGCGGAACTCGGTCAGCTACGGCGACGGCGTGTATAAATCGACCGACGGCGGCAAGACCTGGAAGAATGTCGGCCTCAATAAGTCGTTCCAAATCGGCAAGATCATTGTCCATCCCAAAGATCCGAACATCGTCTACGTCGGGGCGCTCGGCCGACTCTGGGGACCAAATGAGGAACGCGGTCTGTTCAAGTCCACCGACGGCGGCGAAACCTGGCGCAAAATCCTGTACGTCGACGACCGAACCGGTGTCATCGACATGCGGATGAGCCCCACGGATCCCAACACGCTGATCGTGGCCACGTGGGAACGTAAACGGGACGAGTACGACGGCTACTTCGAGAATCCTCCTGTCCCCGACCAGTATGGCCCCGTGGTGACGCATGCCCCGGGCACCGGGCTGTACAAGACGACGGACGGCGGGGAGACCTTCCGCAAACTGACCAACGGTTTGCCGACGGTGAAGATGGGCCGCATCGGGTTGGACTGGTCGCGTCAAAATCCGAACGTGGTGTACGCCATCATCGACACGGAGAAGTCTGGAACCGGCTTGCCCCCCTCGCAGGTTTACATGGGCATTCAGGGCGAGGATGCTGGCCCCGGCGCGAAACTGACGGTTGTTTCACAGGACACCCCTGCGGCCAAAGCCGGGCTGAAAGCGGGGGATGTGATCGTCAAGTTCGATGGACAAGATGTCGCCGGCTACAACGCCTTGCTTGACTTGGTTCGTGGGAAAAAGGTCGGCGACAAAGTGAAGGTCGTTGTCAAGCGCGAGGGCAAGGAGCAAGAAGTCGAAGTCACCCTGGGGCAGCGGCCGACCGAGGGCGGACGCGGCGGTCAAGGAGGAGGTCGAGGTTTCGGCGGGCCGCGCGTCATGGCCGGCTTCCGCGCCGATGATGTCAAGGAGGGCATGCAAATCACGGCGATCGTCGAAAACAGTCCTGCGGCCAAGGCCGGGCTGAAGGTCGACGATATCGTCACCGAGGTTGATGGAAAGCCCGCTCCGGAATTCCGCGAATTCGTCATGTCGACCGCGCAAGACAAAAAAGCCGGCGACACCATGAAATTGACCGTCCTGCGCGGTAAGGAAAAGCCCGAGAAGATCGAGGTCACCCTGACCCTGGCGGAAATGGACATCGCTGGCCTGATGGGTGCCCCGGGACGTGGCGGGCCTTCTCGAAACCGGCCCTACGCCACGACGCTGGGCGGACAACAAGCCAACGTTCAGGACCAACAAGGGCAAGATGGTTTGCAGACCGGCGGCATTTACCGTTCCGAGGATGCTGGTGAAACTTGGACGCGAATCAACAGCCTCAATCCTCGGCCGATGTACTTCTCCAAAGTCCGCGTGGATCCCACCGACGACAACAACATTTATGTCCTCGGTGTCAGCTTCGCTTACTCCACCGATGGCGGGAAGCGATTCCGCAGCGGCAAGGACCGGGGCGTCCACAGCGATCATCATGCCTTGTGGATCAATCCGCGGGATGGCCGCCACATGATCATCGGCACCGACGGTGGCTTCTACGTCACCTATGATCGTGGCGAAACCTGGGACCACCACAATTTCCAGGCCTTGGGCCAGTTCTACCACGTGGCCATCGACCCGCGGCCGAATTACAAGGTCTACGGCGGGTTGCAAGACAACGGCTCATGGGGCGGTCCGTCGATCTCGCCTCGTGGCGGCATCGTGAACGAGGATTGGACGTACATCAACGGTGGCGACGGCTTCGTCTGCCGCGTGGATCCCACCGACCCCGATCTCGTGTACGCCGAAAGTCAGGGCGGGGCGATGACCCGCCGCAACTTCCGCACCGGCGAGCGGGCGTTCATCCGTCCGCGGCAAACCGCAGGGGCTCCCCGTCATCGTTTCAATTGGAATACGCCCTATATCCTGTCGCACCACAACCCCAGCATTTTCTACTGCATGGGCGAAATGGTGTTCCGCTCGGTGAACAAGGGCGACAATCTGAAACCCATCTCTACCGACTTGACCCGCTCGAAGATGGGCAGCGGGACCGCCTTGTCCGAATCGCCGCGGAATCCCGACATCCTCTGGGCAGGGACCGACGATGGGAATCTGTGGGTCACGCGGGATGGCGGAGCCAATTGGACCAACGTCATCGAAAACGTGAAGAAGGCCGGGCTGCCGGGGTATCGTTGGGTGGCGACGATCGAGGCGTCCCGTTATGCCGACGGCCGATGCTACGTCTGCTTCGATGCCCACCGCAGCGACGATGACAACCCCTACCTCTTCATGACCGAAGACTTCGGGGCGACGTGGAAGAACATCACGTCGAACCTGCCTTGGGGTTCGACTCGCTGCCTGCGTGAGGACATCAAGAATCAGGACGTGCTGTATTGCGGTACGGAATTCGGCATCTGGGCCAGTGCCAATCGAGGGGCTAGCTGGACCAACATCAACAACAAAGCCTCGCGCACCGGCGGCCTGCCCACGGTGGCAATCCACGAAATCGCCCAGCACCCGGTCACTGGCGAGTTGGTGCTGGCGACCCACGGCCGAAGCGTCTGGATCGGCGATGCCTCGGCTCTTCGTCAGATCACCAAGGATACGATCGCGGCGAAAGCCCACCTTTACGCACCGAACCCGGCGATCCGCTGGCGAGTGGAGGCCAACCGTGGCATGTTCAGCGGGGCCGAGCGGAAGTTCGTGGGCCAGAGCCCGCCACGAGGGGCTGCGATTTATTACTCGCTGAGCCAGCCGGCGGAGAAGGTCGAGTTGAAGATCGTGGACATCAATGGGCAACTCGTGCGTCGGCTGGATGCCAAGACCGAGCCGGGCCTGCACCGAGTTCTTTGGGACTTCTCGCGCTTGCCGCAAGCCACACC
>JAOAAM010000787.1 GCA_026418875.1 Gemmataceae bacterium
GGGTGCGCCCATCCCCGAAGAACTCCCGATCGTCACCGCCGGGGCGATGGTGGGGCACGACGCCCAATTGCCCCCGGAGCAAGCCCACGACGCCGCCGTGTGGTGGATCATGCTGCCGGTGTGCATCCTCGGCGTGGTGATCGGCGATGGGTTCCTCTACACCATCGGCCGAGTCTTCGGCTATCGAGTTTTGGAAATTCGCTGGGTGCGAACCCGCTTGCTCACTCGGGAAAAGCGAGAACGGATCGAGCGGAATTTTCATCGGTATGGCGTGTGGATCCTGCTTGGAGCGCGGCTGCTGCCCGGCATTCGCAGTCCTATCTTTCTGATGGCGGGAATCCATCGCCTCCCGGTGCGAAAGTTCCTCTTGGCCGACGGCCTGTACGCGATCCCCGGGGTCAGCACCCTGTTCTTCCTTGCCTACATTTTCACCGACCAATTTGTCGACCTGGTGCGGAAATTGGACGAGGTCCGGCCGCAAATTATCATGTGCATCATCGCCGCGCTGGCCGGTTACCTGCTCCGTTATTTTCAGGAACATCCGGTCTCCACGGGCGACCCGGAAGAGGTTCCTGTGATCGGCCATACCTTAGCGACGAGCTTGAAAGAGCCGGAGAGCCAGCGCCTAGCCACGCCGAACCCGTCTACCTCAACCGCCGCCACTCGCGATGGCTGTGGGGGCGACAATCACGCTCCAGCCCCACGCGACGGGACGTTGGAGAAAGAACCAGCGTCGTCCGCGAGTCCGCCGATTCCACCGAAGGCGTGAACTCCATTGTTGGGGTTCTCTGGAGGGTCGGTCTGGGGGGTCACGCCTGTCAGGGCATGACTCGCAAGACAGACCCGTCCGGCTGCAAGAAAATCAAGTAGCGATGGAATGCGGATTCAAACTCGGAGAGGGGTGTTCCGAGCAACTGTTCGAACGCCTCGATCGGGTCGTGACCGGCGTGGCATCGCTGGATGAAGCGATCCAGCTCCGGCGTGCCCAACAGCCGGCGCTCGAACGAGAGATGAAAGGCGAGTGCCCACGAGGTGAGGTAATAACGATCGGACACCAGCCGGTCGCTGTCGTGGGCGACGAGGAAGTGCTTGGCGTTGGAGCGGAGGAGGTCGGCCAGGGGAACCAATTCGCCCCGCGGAGCCGCCTTGGACGCCCGCTCCAAGCGAACCGGATCGGCATGGCCAACGCGAAGTTCGCAGCCCTCGAGGATGGCGGTTTCAAAAATTTGCGCCAAGCCTTCATTGAGCCAACGGGGGGGTTGCGGCCCTCGGGCGGGGTAGACGAAGTTGGCCAGGTAGGCGTGGAATGCCTCGTGATAAAGCTGGGCGAACAGCAGCCTCGTGGCCGCGGCGAACATCTGATTGTTCTTGATTTCGGCGGAGGCCAACGCCGCCCGCGTTCGTTCAATCGGTTCGCTCACGCGGTGAAGGTCACGCCCTTTGTAGAGCCGGGCGAATTCCGCTTGTTTTACCTCCAATTCGGCCCGTAATTTCCGATGCTCCGCGCGGATGGCCTCGAGCCGTTCGCCCCACTCTTGCAAGTCGCAGTGGCTGACGATGCGATTTGCAGCCGGTTCAAAGTACGCGGGGTGACGG
>JAOAAM010000588.1 GCA_026418875.1 Gemmataceae bacterium
GACGGACCCCGACTTGCCGGCGGGGGGGCCGGGGCGGTCGATGAAGGGCCTGTTCGGGTTGACCGAGTTCAAGGTCGATGCCGCCGATGCGACCGACCCGAGCAAAAAAGTGTCGGTCAAGTTTGTCCGGGCAACAGCCGATTACGGGAACCCGGAGATGGAACTCGAGCCGATCTTCGACGATCGCTCGAATCGTCGGCGGGTGACCGGGCCGATCGAGTACGCCATCGACGGGAAGGATGAAACAGCTTGGGGCATCGACGCGGGGCCAGGACGACGAAATGTCGATCGCAAGGCCGTGTTCGTCGCCGAGCAGCCCATCTCGTTTCCAAATGGGACCAAGCTGACGTTCTACCTGGTGCAGAACCACGGCGGGTGGAACAGCGACGACAATCAGAACATGAACCTGGGTCGCTTCCGCATCTCCGTGACGGACGTCGAGGCGAACGCCGACCCGTTGCCCCGCCGCGTCCGGGAGATTTTGTCGATCCCCGCCGAACGACGCACTCCGGCACAAAACGACGAGGTTTTTTCGTATTTCCGCACCACCGTGCCGGAGTGGAGAGAGGCGAACGAGGTCATCGAGGATTTGTGGCGGTCATGGCCGAAAGGCGACACGACGCTGACGTTGAGCCAGCGTGCTGAGCCGCGGATGACGCATTTCCTGATCCGTGGCGACTTCCTGAAGCCGGGGCCGAGAGTCGAAGCCGGCGTGCCCAAGTTCCTGCATCCACTGGATCCGGCGGATGCGCCCCCGACTCGCCTGACCTTGGCCCGTTGGCTGGTGGACCGACGGTCGCCGACGACGGCGAGGGTGTTTGTGAATCGAGTCTGGCAGGCGTATTTCGGCGAGGGTTTCGTGACGACGCCGGAGGATTTCGGGGTGCAGAGCCAGCCGCCTTCGCATCCAGAATTACTCGATTGGCTGGCCTGCGAGTTCATGGAGCCAAGCCAAGGCCAACCGTGGGGCATCAAAGACTTGCACCGGCTCATCGTCACATCGGCCACCTATCGGCAATCGTCGGTGGCGACGGCCGAGGCCCTCGAGCGGGACCCGTACAATCGTCTGTTGGCGCGGCAACGCCGACTCCGTGTCGAGGGCGAAGTCATTCGGGACATCGCCTTGGCCGCCAGCGGGTTGCTGAATCCGCGCATGGGCGGACCGGGGGTGTTCGCTCCGGCACCGGCATTTCTGTTCGTGCCGCCGGCGAGTTACGGCCCGTTCACATGGAACGAAGCCACGGGGGCCGAGCGATACCGTCGGGCCGTCTACACGTTCCGCCGGCGATCGACGCCCTACCCCGCCCTACAGAACTTCGACGTGCCCAACGGCGACTTTTCGTGCGTGAAGCGGAATCGCTCGAATACCCCGCTCCAGGCTCTGACCACCCTGAACGAGACCGTTTTCATGGAGTGTGCTCGGGCCATGGCTGAACTGGTCCTTCGCCGAGCGGACTCCGAGGACGATCGACTCGTTTACGCATTCCGGCGCTGTGTCGCGCGGCAGCCAACACCCGAGGAACTCGGGGAACTCAAGAAGTTGCTTGCCCGACAGCGGGAGCGGCTGGCGAAAGGCGAGATCGACGCCGCCGAGTTGGCCCTCGGGCACCGAGAGAAATCCCCAAACGGCGATCTGGCCGAGCGGGCCGCGTTTACGGTGGTCGCCCGGGCGCTGTTGAACTTGGATGAAACCATGACTCGTGAGTGATGGCCATGACGCGAGTGAATGCTTTTCAAGTCGAGACGCAGCGTTACCTCACCCGGCGGTGGTTCTTCCGCGAGTGTGGCATCGGGCTGGGCACGATGGCGTTGCACACGCTCTTGGGCGGGTCGTCGGCCCGTTCGGCCCCGGCGTTGCCGAATCCCATGGCACCGCGGCAGCCGCATTACACCCCCAAGGTGAAGAACGTCATTTTCCTGTTCATGGCCGGTGCGCCCAGCCATCTGGAGTTGTTCGACAACAAGCCGGCGTTGGCCCGGATGGACGGGCAATTGCCGCCGCCGGACCTCATCAAGAACTACCGGGCCGCCTTCATCAACCCCAGCTCGCGTTTCCTGGGGCCGAAATTCAAATTCTCCCGCCATGGCCGCTGCGGGGCCGAACTGTCGGAGTTGCTGCCGCACCTCGCCAAGGTCGTCGACGACCTCGTCATCATCAAGTCGATGCGGACCGACGCCTTCAATCATGCGCCGGCACAGATTTTCATGAACACTGGGTCGCAGATGTTCGGCCGACCCAGCATCGGCTCGTGGGTGACCTATGGCCTGGGCAGCGAATCGCAGGACCTCCCGGGCTTCGTCGTCTTCAGCACCGGGAAAAAAGGCCCCAGCGGCGGGAGTTCCAATTGGGGCAGCGGCTTTTTGCCCACCGTGTACAACGGCGTGCTCTTTCGGACCGCCGGGGACCCGGTGCTCTTCTTGTCCAATCCGCCGGGCATCGACTCGATCACGCAGCGAGACACGTTGGATGCCATCCGGGCGTTGAACGAGCGCCGACTGGGTGTCGTCGGCGACCCCGAGATCTCGGCGCGGATTTCGGCATTCGAAATGGCTTATCGAATGCAGGCGAGCGCCCCGGAATTAGCGGACATCTCGCGTGAGCCGAAGTACATCCTGGAAATGTACGGGGCCGACCCGGCGAAACCCTCGTTCGCCAATACCTGCTTGCTCGCCCGGCGGCTGGTGGAAAAAGGCGTCCGCTTCGTGCAAATCTTCCACGAAGCATGGGACCAGCACGGCAACCTGGTCAACGACCTGAAAGCAAACTGCAAGGACACCGATCAGGCCTGTGCCGCCCTCGTGGCGGACCTGAAGCAGCGCGGGCTGTTGGACGAAACTCTCGTCATCTGGGGTGGCGAGTTCGGTCGAACCCCGATGGTCCAGGGCGGCAACGATGGTCGCGATCACCACCCGAATTGCTTCACGATGTGGCTCGCCGGCGGCGGATTGAAACGCGGCTTCACCCTGGGCGAAAGCGATGAGTTCGGCTTCAACGTGACCGCCGATCCAGTCCATGTACACGACCTGCAAGCGACCATCTTGCACCTCCTCGGCTTCGACCACACCCGCTTGACCTACCGCTTCCAAGGACGCGATTTCCGCCTCACCGACGTACACGGCGAGATCGTGCATAAGATCCTGGCTTGAGGGAGATCAGGGCGAGTGAAATTTGGCCGATGGTCCGGCCGGCAAAAAGTAGCATGGACGGGTCGGCATCCGAGCACGAACCGTCGTGGCCCGGTGGACGTGGGGAGCTCGGGAGTGTTTTTTGTTGTTTGGTTCAAGAACTGGCGGTCACCGTCGGCTCTTTCAGCACTCGGAGATCGCCTTCACGGCGGGTCACGCCGAC
>JAOAAM010000626.1 GCA_026418875.1 Gemmataceae bacterium
GCCTGACACTGTTGTTGTTGCCTCGGCGTCGGCTGCCCATCGTCGTGGCGCAGGCTCACGTGGCTCGGGTCCGCCTGCACGAGTCGGCCGACAATGCCGGAATCACCGCCCTGATCGGTTCGCTGCTCGAAGAAGGGACCACGCGACGCAGCGAGCAAGAGATTTCCCAAGCGATCGAGGACGTCGGCGGGTTCCTGTCGTTGAGTGGGAATGGCGGATTGGTGAAGGTCCTCTCGCCGGATCGTCGGCTCGGCTTGGACTTGCTCCTCGACTGCTTGTCGCGCCCCGCCTTCCAGGAGGACGCCGTCCGTCGGCTGAAGGAACACCAACTCGCGGAGATCGAAGACCGCCTGGCGAACCCCGAGGCCCGAGCGCGGGACGAATTCGTCAGGATCATTTACGGGGACCACCCGTTGGGCCGCCCCGGCTTGGGCACCACGGAGACAGTCGAGAAAATCGACGCCGCCGCCTGCCGCCAATTCCATGCTCAGGTATTCGTCCCGAACAATACCGTCCTCGCCGTCGTGGGAGATTTCGAGCCGGCCGAGATGGTCGAGATGATTCGTCAGCTGACCCGAGATTGGCCGAAGAGGGAGCTGCCACGCTTAAAGCTTCCCCCGCTGGAATTCGCGGCAGCACAAACTCGCATCATCACGTTGCCCAAGACATCGCAATTGAACATTTACCTGGGCCACCTCGGCATTCGTCGCCGTGACGAGGACTACTACCGCCTGCTGGTGATGGACAACATCTTGGGCGTGGGCGGAGCGGGGTTCACGGATCGCCTGTCGGCCCGGTTGCGCGATCGTCAGGGGTTGGCGTACACGGTGGCGGCGGCGATCACGGCGACAGCCGGAGAGGAACCCGGAATGTTCCTCGCTTTCATCGGCACGCACCCGAACCAGTACGCCACCGTGACCCGCATCTTAAGGGAGGAGATCGCGCGAATCCGCGATGAAAAACCCACCACCCGCGAGGTCGAGGAGGCCAAGGATTACCTGATGGCCACCATCGGCTTCGACCTGACGACCGGGGACGCGATCGCGTCGCAGTTGATTCAGATCGAGAGATTCGACTTGGGCTACGATTATCTGGAGCGGTTCCGGCGGGCGATTGCCGCCGTCACGCCCGACGACGTGCAAGCGGCGGCGCGGAAGCATTTGAAGCCCGAACGACTCGTCCAGGTCGCCGCCGGTCCAGTCTCCGACACTGGTGCAGCCCTGCCACGGGACCGACCTTGAGGTCGAACAGTCGGCTGCGAAAGGGCGTAGAATAACGGTGAGTCCGCTTGAGTGGGTGCCAGCATGAAGTCGTTCTTGCGCGTGGTGGTTCCGGTCGGCGTTCTCATGGCCGTGGTCGGGATCGGCTCTTACCTCACGCAAAACACCAGCCGTTCCAAAACCACGATCGACATCCCCATCCAGGAGGATGAAACGGTCACCACCCAAGGGCAGCCCCTCACCTTCGTCGTCGAGGATGTCGACGTCGAAGAGCGAGCCCCCATTGAGGTCGAGCATGGGAGCAAAAACCACAAAGACTACTGGTTCTACACCACGCAACCCGAGGATGTGAAGGTCGGCGTGCTGTACACCAGTTGCACTTGCTCGAAGCTGCAAATTGGCTCATTCGATCTCACCCAAGACGAGGTCGATCAACTTGACCGTTCGCCCAGTTTGACCCTGTTCTGCAAGGCGGCCGCTTCGGTCCGCTTCGAAGACCTGCCCGACGCGAGGATGAATCAATTCGCCAAGGTGCTCGCCACCCCGAAGGACCACTCGCCGCGACCTTATATCCTCCGTGTCCATTTCGAGGCGAAGGAAACTGGCGCGGAACCGGGCACGTCGAAGCTGTTGAGTTTCAAGATCAGTGCGGCGTTGGAGCGGGGCGCACCGTCCACCTACAGCCAGGAATTCGGGTTTCAGGTGGTCCCGGGTGTGGCGATCTTTCCCATCAACATCGATCTCGGGGAACTGACGGCCGGCGGCATGGTCTATCAGGACGTGTACGTCTGGTCCGTGACTCGCGAGCAACTGCACCCACGGATGATGCTGACGTCGACTCGGGGTCGCAATGACTCCGAGCCGTGCGCTGAGTTTTCCGAACCCGAACCCCTCTCGCCCGGCGAGTTGGCGGATCTGCCGAAGCTTTTCGGCCCCGAGATGGGTCGAGTGAAACCCAAGGGGGCCTCGCGCTTTCGCTTGATCCTGCACGAGCGCCGGGGCGAGCATCAGCTGGACATTGGGCCGTTGAATCGGCAGTTGATCGTGAAGTTTGACACGCCGGAAGGGAAAGCGCTGCCTGAGGTGCGGTCGAACGTCGCCGCGTATGTCCGGGGCGATGTTCGGGTCCTGAGCGGCGACGAGAACGGACGCATCCAGCTTGGCTCGTTCCGCTATGACCGCGGCAAGACCGTGCTCGTCCGCGTGGGCACCACGAAACCGGACATGGATGTCGAGTTCGACAGCGTCTCCGACGAGGGGATCGTCGTGTCGCCTTTGTCGGCGCCCAAGCAAGAAGGCATCAACCGGGTTTGGGAGTTTCAAGTCCAGGTGAAGCCGAACGTCTACTTGGGCGAGTTGCGGCAGACGGTGTTTCTGCGAACGAAAGGCCCCCATCCCCGCCGCCTGCGCATCCCGTTGGTGGGCAGCGCCGACCGCTGATCCTTACTGCCCCGCAATCGTCAGAATGCAAGCGACGCCGTCCCCGGTCCGAAATGGGCGACGCCGTGGATTGTTTTTTCGCCTAAGATGGCAACGCGGTCGATTCAGACCATTCGAGGGCGGCGTGATGAGAGTGGAAGTTGATCGGCGCGGCATGATGCAACTTGCCGCGGCGGCGGCTTTGAGCTGCGGCTGGTCGGTGCAGGGACAAGGAGCCGGCCCGGAGCCGGCAAAGCCCCGGCGATACGGCTTGGGACTGGTCACCTACAATCTGGCCAAAGACTGGGACCTGCCGACCATCCTGAGTGTGTGTCGCCGCGTCGGCATCGCTGCGGTGGAATTGCGAACGACCCACCGGCACGGCGTGGAGCCGGATCTGAGTGCCGATGCCCGGAAAGAGGTGAAGCAGCGTTTCGCCGACAGCGGCATCGTCTTCTGGGGCTGCGGCAGCGTGTGCGAGTTCCATTCGC
The DNA here is from genome assembly GCA_026418875.1 of Gemmataceae bacterium. Taxonomy (GTDB): domain Bacteria; phylum Planctomycetota; class Planctomycetia; order Gemmatales; family Gemmataceae; genus CAKZUU01. The sequence continues at coordinate 3,131 of JAOAAM010000626.1, forward strand.
CCGACCCGAATGTCGTGCGCGAGAACATCCGGACCTGTGCCCGCTTCGCCCAGCTGGTGGCCGACCTCGGGGGGCGCGGGGTGAAGGTTCGGCCTAATGATCTTCCTGCGGGTGTCCCTCCCGAGAAAACACTTCGGCAGATCGGTGAAGCCTTGACCGAGTGCGGTCGGCATGCCGGCGAATTGGGCGTGGAGATTTGGGTCGAGGTCCACGGCCGTGGCACCGCCCTGCCCAAAAACATGAAAGCCATCATGGAGCATTGCGGTCATCCAAACGTTGGCATCACTTGGAACTCGAATGCGACGGATTTGGCCGCCGGGAGCATCGCCGGGGCATTCGACCTGCTCCGGCCGTGGATCCGCTCCGTCCACATCAACGATCTGTACAACCAGGAAAAAGGCACCTACCCCTACCGCGACTTGTTCCGACTTTTGCGAGAGGCTGACTACGACCGTTACACCTTGATCGAAGTGGGGCGCACCCTGCCGGACCCGGCGAGCACGGAAGAGTTGCTCCGCTATTACCGGGCATTGTGGCACGAGTTGTCAAAGGCAGACGCCGCCTCGTGAACTTGGGGAATTCGCTCGCACGGATCTTGGCATCCCTCCCGATCGGGCATGAGTGATCCGACGTTTTTACTGGTGGCGGCCGGCTCGGCGATTCTGGGGCTTGTCAGTGGGGCCTTGGGCTGTTTCGCCATCTTGCGCAAGCAGAGTCTGCTGGGCGACGTCGTCTCGCATGCGGCGCTACCCGGCGTGATGCTCGTCTTTTTGCTCTTTCGTACCAAAGCCCCGTTCCCGCTGCTGCTGGGCGGGGCCGCCACGGGATGGCTCTGCACCATGACCGTCTTGCGGATCGTCCGCTCGACACGCATTCCCCCGGATACGGCATTGTGCGGCACGATGGCGGTATTTTTCGGCGTAGGAATCTGGCTGCAAACCTACATCCAACACCATGTGCGGGATGCCAGCCAGGCCGGGCTGGATCGCTTCCTGTTCGGACAGGCGGCCACCCTGCTGGATCGCGACGTGCTGTGGATGGCCATTTTGGGCGGCGTGGCGCTGGGCACGATGCTGCTGTTGTGGAAGGAATTCAAACTGCTGAGTTTCGACCCCGAGTTTGCCGCGAGCTTGGGATGGCCTGTCCGTCGCCTGGACGTGATCCTGATGAGTGCGTTGGTTCTTGCCATCGTCATTGGCTTGCAGAGCGTCGGCGTGGTGCTGATGAGCGCGATGGTGGTGGCCCCAGGAGCCGCGGCACGACAATGGACCGATCGGCTCGGCCGAATGGTCGCCTTGGCCGGGACATTCGGGGCGGTCGCTGGTGTCGCGGGGACCTGGCTGAGCGAACAGATCCAACGCACCCCGACCGGTCCGGCCATCGTCCTGTGCGCGACGGCCATCGCGGTGGGGTCGATCCTCGTTGCCCCAAGGCGCGGCCTGCTTTGGCGATTCCCGGCGATTTGGCGGCGTCGTCACCGTTCCCAATTGAACTCCGAGACGACTGCCATTCCAGGCGGCTCACCTCAGCCCCGCTGAGCATCCAGATACGATTGCAGAATGATCTGGGCCGCGACCTTGTCTAATCGTTCGCGCCGTCGCTGATACGACAGACCCGCTTGCCGCAAGTGCTCTTCGGCAGTCAGCGTGGAAAAGCGTTCGTCCCAATAAGCGACGGGCAGGCCGGTGATTTGCGCCAGCCACTCGCCGAAGGCGCGAGCCTCTTTGGCTTTGCCCCCCTCGTCGCCACTCATGTGCACGGGCAGTCCGACGACGATTCCCGAGACTTCCTCGCGTGTCGCCAATTGGCGGAAGAAGTCGGCATCCGTGGCGGGATCGCGTCGTTTGTAGATGGTCAGGGGCGAGGCGATCCGTTGTTCCGAGTCGCAGATGGCCAGGCCGACGCGCACCTGACCATAGTCGACGCCGAGGAGCCGGCCAGTGCGGGTCACAAATGTTTCTCCCAGCCGCCCTGCCGCATCTGCTCGACCAGCCGCTTGATCTCCGCTTCCTTGGAGCGGTCGGCGACGAGAATGCACTCGCCGTCCTGCACGATGATCAGGTTGGAGACGCCCAAGGTGGCGATGATCGGCTGGTCTTCGCCGACGATGATACAGCGGGAGGTATCCACGCCGACGTGGCGGGCCAGCACGGTATTGCCGAAAGCATCTTGCGGGTAGAGGCGTTCGAGGGCCAGCCAGCTGCCGACATCGTCCCAGCGAAAACGGGCCTCGACAGTCAGCACGTTGGGGCACTTTTCCATGACCGCATAGTCGAAGGAAACTTTTTTCATCCGGGCAAAGCGATCGGCCAGGGTGGGATCGTCGGGCTGGCTGGACCATTGGTCGGCGATGTCCCGGGCGAGGCGGTCGATGTCCGGTTCGTGGAGGCGAATTTGCTGCAAGAAGGTGTCGGCCCGGCCGATGAACACGCCGCCATTCCAGTAATACTCCCCGCTGCGCAAGAACGCCTCGGCGGTGGCGCGATCGGGTTTTTCATGGAATCGCCGCACCTGAAAGACGCGGAGGTTTTGCCGCGGGGCCAGGGCCTCCCCACGCTGCACATAACCGTAGCCGGTGGAGGGCCAAGTCGGGGGGATGCCGATCGTGACCAGTGCCTGAGGATGATCGCGGACCAATTCGGCGGCGGCATGGAGGACACGGCTGAACTCTTGCGGCGGC
>JAOAAM010000724.1 GCA_026418875.1 Gemmataceae bacterium
GTGTAGGGGTCGGTGGGAAGTTGGTCGAGGAATTTCTCGGTGGCGAGTTCGACGGGATCGTTCGGCCAACGCTGATGTTTCTGGCGGAATTGCTCGCAGGCCGTGGCCATCAAAGCCACGCGCAAAAGGGCTTGATGCCTCACCTCAGTTTCCGCGACACTTCCCATCGATGTCCCGAACAGGCGGGCAAGGAACAGGTCCGATTGCTTGACTCGATCGGACCATTCCTCGATCGCCTCGATCCAAGCATCGGCAGGCTGACGGGTCTGCTCGATCAACTCGGTGAGCAGGCGGATCGTTTCCGGCCGAGACTGTCGAATCAATTTTCGAGCGATCCAGTCTTCCAGGAACTGCGGGGACGAGACCCGCTCGGCGACGATTTGGGAGGGGCTGATTTTCCCGCTCAGGGCTGTATCCGTGAACTTCACGATCATGGCCCGTTCGCCGCGCAAGCATTGGTTGAGGCGAGGTTCGGCGATCTCCAACTCCAACAGTTTGCGCCAGGCGGCAAGCTCGGCTTCACGAACCTCGCCCACGGCGAGGACCTTCTCCGCGTGCCGGATTGTCATTTGAGTACCGGCGATACGAATGAGCGCCGAGATCAGGAATGGCTCATCGCCGAGGGATCGAGCCGCGTTGAAGGCCGACCGCAAAGCCCGCCACGCATGAGAACAATCCCCCGCTGCCGCCCGGCGCTGACCCTCCAGAACCATCAGGGTGACGACTGAGCGGGCAAATTGCTGCGTGGCGAGCGGCGTGCTGAAGACGTCTTCAGTGACCTGCAATGGATGCCGGCCGAAAGGCTGATCCGCCAACCGGTCGCCGACCGCGATGGCCTCGGCGTAGACGCTCAAGGCTCGCTCCAGTTCGCGCCGCAGGACTGGGGGCAGACGCTCGCCGAGTTCGAGCATCTCGATGGCCACCGGCAAGGAGCCTTCGATCCACTCATCCGGCATCGGCAGCGGCTCGACCTCGTCGGACGGCTCATCGGCATCCGGCGGCCGCAGGTCCAGAGGTTCGGCGGCAATCCGCCGGCCAATCTCTAACCCCTCTCTCCCGCCGGTCATTTCCTGGATGCGGATGATGGTCCGGGCCGAGTTCTCCGAGTCCGGGACAACGCGGCGTTGCCGCTCGATCGACTCCCAGCGCCAGTCGGGATCCTTCTGGTCTAACTCCTTCGCAATGGCCGCCCAGGCCGAATCGGCCTGGTAGTTCCATACCCACGAACCTGCGAGGAAGATCACCAACAAAAGGCCGAAAAGCAGGAGGGCACTCAGCGCCAACCACTTGAACAAACCCAAGGCGGTGAGATTGCCGGATCGCTTGGTCATGAAGATACCTGCATGCCTCGCTTGAACCGAACACTGAACGAAGCTGCCATGTGAACTGGCCACGGACGGCGGCCGTCGCTCCCCGTCGTAAAATGCTCTCCGTGCATTCTAGCGGAGGAGGGGCGTTCCGTGATCGAAATGAATTGGCGGCGGCTCGACCTTCCGAGCAATCTGTTTGAACAGTACGAATCGGCAGTGGCCGCAGCGCTGGCGGAGATGCGGGCCGTCGAGGCCGGAGAAAAAGTCAACCGCGACGAGCAACGGGCGGTCGGTCATTATTGGTTGCGTCGGCCGGAAATCGCTCCCGCGGCGGAACGTCGGGAGATCGAGTCGGCATGGGAACAGGTGGAGCGCTTCGCCGATTCGAGCCGCGGCCGATTCCGCAAGTTTTTGCTGATCGGCATCGGCGGGTCAGCCTTGGGACCGCAACTGCTGTATCACGCCTTCCGCGAACCAGGGCAGACGCCGCCGCTGTTCGTCTTCGACAATACCGACCCCGAGGGCTTCGATCGGACTTTGCGCGACATCGAGGCGCAGGGCGGCTGGCGCGACACACTGACGATTGTCATCTCCAAGTCTGGCGGCACACCGGAAACGCGCAATGGCATGATCGTCGCGCAGCGGGCATGTCAGGAGGCGGGGGTGGACTTCGCCCGGCAGGCCGTCGCCGTCACGCAGCCGGGCAGCCGCATGCACCAAGAGACCGCCGGCTGGTTGGCCCGCTTCCCCATCTGGGAGTGGGTCGGCGGTCGAACCTCGATTTGCTCGCCGGTGGGTCTTCTGCCGATGGCCCTGCTCGGCTTCCGCTGGCGCGACCTGCTCGCCGGGGCCAAGGCGATGGATGAGCGAACCGCACCGGCGGTCCCGCCTCGGGAGAACTCCGCGATGCAGCTGGCCCTGGCTTGGCATCACCTGATCGAGCGCCGCGGCTTGACCCATATGGTCATGCTTCCTTACAGCGACCGCCTGGCCCTGTTGAGCAGCTATCTTCAACAACTCATCATGGAATCGTTGGGCAAGGAAGGGCAGGGCCTGACGGTGTTCGGCAACAAGGGATCGACCGATCAGCACTCCTACGTGCAACAGTTGCGGGACGGTCGGCCCGACTTCTTCGCTGGGTTCGTGCGAATCCTGAAACCACGATCGTCCGGGGCCGCCAACGTGGAGGTTGAAGACGGTGTCACGTCGGCGGATTACCTGGCGGCATTCGAGGAGGGAACCGCCCGCGCCCTGCACGAGGCGGGCCGACCCTCGTTTCGCATCACTTTGGAGCAACTCGACGAATTCAGCTTGGGTGAACTGGTGGCGTTGTTTGAGCGGGCCGTCGGCTACTACGCCGCGATCATCGGCATCAACGCTTATCACCAACCAGGAGTGCAGGCGGGAAAGGAGGCTGCCGCGGGGTATTTGCGAATCCAGCGGGCCATCCTCCGCCACGGCCAGTTCGGCTCCATCGAGGAACTGTCGCAGGCCGTGGGCGCGGAGCGCGACCTGGTCGAGGACATCGTCCGTCGGTTGCGCCTTGCAGGCCGCCTCAATTGATGGAGGCTGTAGACTGAAGGCCGAAGACTGAAGGCTGTAGACTGAAGGCGGCAGGCCGAAATACCCACAACCAGGGACCAAGACCGAGGCCAACCGGAGTCGAGACCGAAGACGGCGAAATTTCTCACAGCCGATCGAGGCTGTCGATCCAGCGTACCAACTCGGCGAGAGTCTTGGCATCGAGGTATTGTCGGCCCATCTCGATCTCGCGGAATTCGACGGGGTAACGCTTCTCTTGCAGGCTCTTTTCCGACCGTGCGATGTCCATGCGGTTGGGGTCTTTGGTGCCGGCGACGATAAAAAACGCCAGTCGTTGGTTGGGCAAGGGGTCTTTTGGCTGAGTCGCGAGCACTGCCGAGGTGGTCGCCACGCCGCGGATCAGGTCCCGGGAGTGGAAGCCGAGGTAGAACGCCATCTGCCCGCCCAACCCCATCCCGTGGGCGATGACTCGCTGCGGGTCGATGGTGTATTCTCGCATAATGGCCCGGGCGGTTTCGGCGATGAATTCGCTCTCGCTGGCCACCCAACCCGACTCGTTTTCGGACTTCGGGCCGAGGAGGATGAGGTGATGCTTTTCGCAATAGTTTTCCCAAATGTCGCGTAAATCGTCGGCGTCACGACCGCCAGGGCCGCGGCCATGAAGCCAAATGATCAATCCGTGCGACACTTGCGGGTCGTAGTTTTCGGGGACGAATAGCCAGTACTCCTTGTCGCGGGCTTCGTTGGTTCGACGGAGGAGACCTTTCTCTGCCTTGTTTCTCTCAGCGAGATTGGGCGGCGACGATTCAGCCCCGGGAGCGATGGGCGGCATTGGGCCGGGCCGACCGCCACGAGGTTGCGGCGATTCGCCCGGTTGGCGCGGTGGCGCGCCGGGCGGCTGGGGCGGCGACTCGCCGGGCATCGGGGGAGGCATCGGTCGGGGCGGCACCTTCGGCCGCTCCAACGCCTTGCCCGCGGACGAAGGGAGGGGCACCTCCGGCGGTATTGTCGACGCCAGGTCTTTCAGCCGAACGGTGACCGTCTCGGTCTTTTCGCCCTGGTCTTTTCGCCGAACTTGCAAGCGGAGCGAGACGCCGGAGGGTTGCGTAGCCAGGAATTGCATCAGTTGGTCGCGGCCGCTGAATGGAACCAGGGGCGGCTCCTTGGCACCCGGCGCTGCCACGGTGCCGACCTGCATGATTCGGTCGCCGGCTTTCAGGCCGGCCTCGTCGGCGGGAGAGCCGGGGAACACGTAGCGGATTTCCATGCCCAACTCGGGATCATCGCGCTTGGGCAGCACCCCCAGCCAGGCAATGGATTGGGCGCTGAGTGGTCCCGTCAGCACGATGTTCTCGAAGAGTTTCTCCTCCATGCCGCGACGGACTTTGATCGAGACGACGTCGCCCTCATACTTCGGTCCCAGGGCATGCTGGACTTGGGCCTGGTTGCGCGTGACTTTGCCGTCAATCTCGATGATTTCATCCCCGGGCTGGATGCCCGCCTTGGCTGCGGCACTTTCGGGGGCGACGGTGTTCACCTTGGCGGCGGTGCTGTACAGGTCACGGCTGGCGGCGGTAATCCCCAGCACGCCTTTGCGCAGGTCCTTGCCTTCTTTGAGTCGCGGCAAGACGGCGAGGACATCCTCGAAGGGGATGGCGAAGCCGATGCCCGAATCATACCACTCGACGCCGGCGGTATCGCCCTCGGCGAACGGATTGGCCGGGATAAGGATGCCGAAAACTCGCCCTTCGACGTCGATCAACGGTCCGCCATAGTTGGCCGGCGAGACCTTGGCGTCGGTTTGAAGCGCCTTGCCCCAAATGCGATTCAGGGCACTGATGATGCCGACGCTGGCCGAGGGGGGGTGATTGACGTTGGGATCGACCGTGCGGCCCAAGGCGACGGCCCATTGCCCGATGCGGATCTCGTTTTTCGGCACGGCCGGCGGCACCTTCAAACCCGTCGCCTCGACCTTGATCAACGTCAGCATGCGGGTCAAATCATTGGCGACGATTTTCGCCACCCGCCGTTCGGTCTCCCCGGGGATGGCGACGAAGACGGCCGAGGGTTTGTTGGCAAAGTTGAATGCACTGGTGATGATGTACCCGTCCGGCGACACCACCACGCCGGTCGTCGGGCCGATGCCTTTGATGACCGCGTTGGGTCCGCTGCCGCCTAGCAACTCCGTCCCGCCGGAGGTCTCGATCTGCACCACACTCGAACTGACCCGGGCGACGGCTTGCTTGATGGCTTTTTCCGTTTCCTCGTTCACGTCTTGCGGCCGCCCCACGCCGACGCCGGTCAGCCATGCCGCACAGCAAAGGGCCACGCTCCATCGACGGGTCATGCCTTGGGTTCTCCTGCTTCGTCGGTCGATCATTGGCCTCACTTATCTTTCCTAGGGTGCTCGTCGAGAGTCATGCGGATCGAAATCAAGCGATCGCCGCGACGCACTTCCAGAACGATTTCGTTTCCGGGGTTGGTCTTGCTGATGTACTCGTTGAATGCGGCGATGCTGTTGACCGGCTCGCCGTCGATATACACGATCAGATCATCGGGCTGAAGTCCCGCCTTTTGGGCCGGGGAATCAGGCCGGACGGCATCGACGTAAGGCGGAGTGCGATCGACGACGTTGGGCACCAGCACGATGCCGTGGTAGCCGCCGATCCCGCGTTCCTTTTTGCGAACGTTGGCTGGTTTATACTCGCCGCGAGGCCCTTTCTCGAGAAATTCCCGCATGGTGACGACCCGGGTGGTGCCATCTTCTTGCTTTGTCTCGACCCGAGCATGGATGGGGATGGCGTAATTGAGCCAGGTTTCGGAAAGCGTGTTCCGCAACTCTTTGCCGATCACGCCCAGTAGCCGCCCGGTGCGGGTGGTCAGGGCACCGCCAGCGGCCCCCGGGTTGTTCGTGATGGCATCGACGATGTACACGTCGCCGGTGTAGCTGGCGTCGAAGATGCCTCGTCGGCCGTGCAACTTCGCATATGCCGCGATGACGCCCCGCTGCACCGACATCGGCTCCTCGCGCACCGCAATCTGAAACTGGTTGCTGAACGCCAACACCCAATCGCCCGGTTGAGCCGGCGGAGCGTCCATCGCCTCGAACACATTGAAATGCGGAAGGTCCAGCCGATCGTATTCATCCGCGTCGGTCACCTCGATCTTGACCAAAGCCACGTCCAAGACCGGCTCGATCACGATGACCTTCGCCTGGTAGCGTGAGCCATCGTACAGGTGGACGCGCAAGTCGGGCGTGTCGATGAGGTGATTCGCCGACGTGAGGATGTGTCCCTTGGGCGAGATGATGATGCCCGACCCATAGGCGGGCAAGCCCCGGAAGCCGCCGGAGCCATATAACTTGGCCATCTTCCGGTTCACGTCGGTGACGGTGTCTTGGAAGGGCGTCTGCGCCGGGAGCAGCGCCGGCACCAAGCCCAAGCCCATCACGACGATCAGCGAGCGAGCGATCATTACACCATTCCACATCGATCTTGAAAGTTTGAGAACCACGACGGCCGCTCCGATCACGGGGCCGTCGCCAGGTTGTAGTTTCGCACGGTCAGCACGCCGAAGCGGTTGTCGCCGAAGCGAATTTCCCAGCGATGCGGCAATTGCCCGCCGCTGGTGGGGCGGAAGTCGTAAAGGTACACCTCGCAAGGGTCGGCGTGATTTTCGGGGAAAACCTCGAAGCCGAGCAGTCGGCCGTCCTCACGCGAGAAATACCACTTGGCGGGGACGCCAGCCGACTCGGTGCGTAGCACTTCGGTATCGACCCGCAGTTCGCCGAGGCGTTGGGGCTGGGTGCCATCGGGCCGCGGCGGGTAGAACGGCTCATGCCCTCCATGCGCGACGTTCCGCCCGAAACCCGCCAATCCCTCGACCAGCAGATGCCTCAATTGATACACCGCCATCAGCAGCCCGCCGCTGCCCGCTGGTGCGACGCGCTCGGCTGTCGTCAAATCCTGCTTCAGCGGATCGAGAAGGTAGTCCGTGACGTCGGTAGCCAAGCGAACGACGGGATGGATTTCGCTACCGACTTTCTCCTCCCGCACCGCCAAGCGGAAAGTGGTCTTCCGCGACGCCAACTCCAGGTCGCCCTCGATGGTCCAAGCGCCTTTGAACGCTGAGAAATCTCCGTGTTTACGGAACGCTTCCCACAGCCGCTTCTGGTGCAGCTCGTTGTAGTAGTAGTTCGCGAATCCCTTGCGTTGGACATACATCTTCTTCGCGGGGCCGTCTGGGATCGGCGGCGGCTCGGGCCGGGGCATCGGCGGG
>JAOAAM010000752.1 GCA_026418875.1 Gemmataceae bacterium
CTCCACCGGCTCCAAGACGCGGGATAGCCAAGTCGTGGCGGTGACCACGGGCTGTGCCATCACGTAGACCCGGTCGCCGGGCAACAGTTGAAAATTCGTCCAGGTGTCGCCGCCGCGTACCACGGCGTTCCAATCCACCGGGAGAATCTGGTCCGGCAAGCCTGACTGCGGAGGTGCCGGGCGAGCCACCCAGATGCGTCGTTTGGACGCGGCCCAAGGCAACCCATTGATCATGGAAAGGGCGTCCAACACCGTCTCGTTCCCCGTTGCGGGGAAGCGAAAAACGCCTTCGCCAAACCCGGCGTAATCCGTGATGACGTAGTAGTGTTTGCTGTTGTACGCATACACGCTGATCGACACTTCGGGCCGCACAAGCGACTCGGACAAATGAGCCTCGATCGCCGATTTCGCTTGGTCCAAGGTCATGCCCGCAACGTAAACGCTGCCGTACTTCCCCAATCGCACGGTCCCATCCGGGTTGATGATGTGTTCGCCTCGAATCTGCTGAATGGCCCCGATCTGCGCCAGGGCCACGGTGACGCGCGGCTTGGGCACCAAGGTGGCGAGGTGCTTCCGAACAGCCTCCTCGGCTTCTTCCACCGTCATGTCCGCGACCTGCACTGTGCCGTAATTCAAACCCAGGTTGACTCGTCCTTCGGGTCCCACGGGGTAGACACCAGCGATCGGCTCCTCCCGGAGTGCTTGTGGGCTGTTGATCATCAAGGAATCGAGCGGCTGGATGCGATAAGGCCCTTTCGGGATCGCACGGATGACGTCGATCAGCAGGATGTCCGGCGCTTCAAGGACATATTCCGGATGCGTGACCTTCTCTTTCTCCGTGGGCAACCCATGATGGACACGAGGCGGAGCCGGAGGCGGATGCCCCTCGTGCCGTACTCGGCGCGCTACCCTCGCGGACATCGGATTAGCGGTGGGACCGGGCATCGAAGCGTGGGTCGGACCGGGCATCGGATTGGCGGTCGGACCGGGCATCGGACTAGCCGTCGGAACGTGTGTCGGACCGGCGATGGGCTGATTCGGGAACGGGTGCAGCAGGGGTCGGCCCGCGTAGGTGCCTAAGCAACCAGTCGCCGATACGCTCGCGCTGAGAACCAAAATTCCCGCAAGCATCGTCCGGTTCATGAAATTCCCCCGATGCGACCGGTCGGCTACGATGCGATCGTCGAGACCGGTGTGGACGTACCATCTGGAGATCGCCTGTCGCTCGATTCTATCGGCACAATCGCCCCATTCTGCTGAGCAAAACGGCGATTTGCAGCAGAATTATCAAAGTTCCCCTTACCCCGATCACCTCGCGACCAGCGAATGCGGGGTCAAGTCACGGATTTTGCCTTCGCACCCTGATCGCCGTTTGCCATAATACATCACCAAGTTTGCGCCTTTTGTGGCTAGAGACGTCGGCATTATGAGGACGAAACCGATGATTCGTCTCGATGCATCTCGGGCAGTTCACTTCTGTGACGGGTTGACTCGGCGTGACTTCCTCCATGTTGGGGCAATCTTTCCGTT
>JAOAAM010000761.1 GCA_026418875.1 Gemmataceae bacterium
GGGAACCCGCCGTAAGCCGCGATCTCGTTCAGTTCCTCGGCGTCGATGACTTCGAAAATCGTCTCGTAAAAGTCCAAGCCATACGAGCGAGCGTAGCCCTCGATCTCTTCTTTGAGGACGCGCAAGTGAGGGGGCAGATTCGTGCTTTGGAAACCACGCATGGTGGGACCGTCCTTCGTGCGGCACGGAGTCAGCCTTGGCTGAGTCGAAATCGACGTCAGCGGCCCGTGCTGAGAAACTCTTTGATCGACTGGACAATCGCATCGCGGTCGGGGATGTGGCTGGCGACCACGTTGTCATGCTCCGACCGCAATTCCTGAATGTAATCGTAAAATTCGCCGGAGCCGTAGGGGCTTTCCACTTGTCCGTAACCGAACAAGTTCAGCTTGGGCAGGAGGTCGTTTTTCAGCAACTCCAGGCACTTGGGCACGTCATCGCCCCAATTGTCGCCGTCGGAGAAGTGGAAGGCGTACAGGTTCCACTGATCGGGCGGATAACGCTGGTCGATGATGCGGTTGGCCAAGTCGTAGGCGGAGCTGATTTTGGTGCCGCCGCTCTCACGGGTGTGGTAAAACGTTTGCTCGTCGACCTCATGAGCGACCGCGTCGTGGACGATGTAGACGGTTTCGATGCCTTGGTAATGGGCCTTGATCCAGGTGTCGATCCAGAACGCTTCGATGCGGACAATCTCCTTCTGCTCGTCGGTCATCGAGCCGGAGACATCCATCATGTAGATGATGCAGGCGACGCTTTGCGGCAGCTTGACCTCTTTCCAAGAGCGGTAGCGCTTGTCGGCACGCTCGGGGATGACCCGGGGATCGTCCGGATCGTAGGTCCCCAGCGAGATCATCCGGCGGATGGCTCGCTTGTAGGTTCGCTTGAAATGGCGTAGCGATTCCGGACCCACCTGCCGGATGCTGGAGTAGCGATCGCGGGGGGCGAGGATGTTTTTCTTGCCGCGGGGTTCGATGCGCGGCAGGGCGAGTTCTTCGCCGAGAATGCTGGCCAGTTCATCGAGGGTGATGTCCACTTCGAGGATGTGTCCGCCGGGCTGATCGCCGGCCTTTTGCTGGCCTTCGCCTTGCGGGGCCGTGAGCGGCTGGCCGACGTCGCCCTCGCCTTGGCCGACCCCGCCCGAATTTTTCTGGCCATAACGAAATTGCGGGATTTCGATCTGGGGCAGGGGGATGCTGACCAGATCGCGCCCTTTTTTCCCGATGAGTTCGCCGCGGGTGATGTACTTGCTTAAATTGCTTTTCACCTTGCCGCGCACGATCTTCCGGAAGCGTTGGTAATCTCGCTCGATTCGTTGGCCCATGGGACGAAACCTGCAAAAAAGCCCACGGACCTAGGTCCGTGGGCATCGCTTGTCAAAGAAAGCTGGTTGAGGATGCTCCACGCCGCACGTTCGCCACGCTTATGGCTGCACCTTCCGGCCTGACCAGGTTCACGTACTCACGCCGGGTGGGTCCCCAACCAGCCAGTTCTCTCGTTGACCAATTGTCGGCTCGGACCAGGACGACGGAATCGCCATGCGCCCGTTCCGATCGATCAACCTCCAATTCACTTCTTCGTGTGCCCTCGAGCGAAAATACTCGCGACGAAGTTCAACACATCCGTCGCGCTCGCTTCATTATAGCCGTAATTCCGGATCAGGCGGCTCTTGACGACGTCGATTTTCTCCTGCGTCGCCTTGTCCACCACGTTCGATACCAGCGACGTGAGCTTGATCGTGTCCTTCTGATCCTCGAACAGCTTCAGCTCCAAGGCCTTTTGCAGGCGTTCGTTCGTCTTGTAGTCGAACTTCTTGCCATCAATGGCAAGGGCACCGATGTAGTTCATGATCTCCCGCCGGAAGTCGTCCTTGCGGCTCTCGGGAATGTCGATCTTCTCTTCGACGGAACGCATCAGCCGCTCGTCCGGCTCTTCGTAGTTGCCGGTGTAGCGGTTCCGCACCTTTTCCCGCTGCGTGTACGCCTTCACGTTGTCGATGTAATTGGCGCACAGCCGCTGCAAAGCGTCCTCGTCGGCGGCGATCGCTCGCTGCACCTCGTTCTTGACGATGTCTTCGTATTCTTCGCGGACCACGGCGAGCAACTCCCGGTAGTAACGGTACTGTTCCTCGCTGGTGATCAGCGAGTGGTGCCGAAGACCCTCCTCGAGTTCTTTCAGCACCATGAACGGGTTGATATTGTCCTCGTCGGGGTGGGCGACGAGGGCATTGCTGATTTTGTCTTGAATGTAGCGGGGGCTGATGCCGGTCATCCCCTCGTTGACGGCCTCGCGCTTCAACTCGATGATGTTGTCCTCGGTGAAGCCGGGCAGCGTCTTCCCGTTGTACAACTTGAGCTTCTGCAACAGCGTCAAGTTGGCGTGCTTGGGCGGAGTGAGACGAGTCAAGACGGCCCACATCGCCGCAATCTCGATCGTGTGCGGGGCGATGTGCTTGCCCCTGACCTTCTCCGGGTTGAAATCCTTTTCGTAGATCTTGATCTCGTCCCGCAGCCGTGTGACGTAGGGGATGTCAATTTTCACGGTGCGGTCGCGCAAAGCCTCCATGAACTCGTTGTTGTGCAGTCGTTTGTTCTCCGGATCGTTGGTGTGGCCAATAATGGCCTCGTCGATGTCGGTTTGAGCAAACTTCTTCGGCTTGATCTTGTGCTCTTGTGAAGCTCCCAGCAGATCGTAAAGGAAGGCCACGTCGAGCTTGAGTACTTCGATGAATTCGACCAGGCCGCGATTGGCGATGTTCAATTCGCCGTCGAAGTTGAAGGCACGAGCATCAGAATCGGTGCCGTACTCGGCGATCTTGCGGTAGTTGATGTCGCCGGTGAGTTCCGTGCTGTCCTGATTTTTTTCATCCTTGGGCTGGAAGGTGCCGATGCCGACGCGATCCTGCTCCGAGAGGATCAGCCGGTAGACTTTGATGTCCTCCATGACCCGGTGCCAGTCGCCGTTGTAGCGAGCGAGCCGCTCGCGCATCATTTGCCGGCAGTACGGGTTGAGATCGCCCTTGATCTGCACTTCGCGTTGGCCGGGCTTCAGTTGCGAGTTGATCCGCTCAAGCAGTTTCGGTCGCAACTCGTGCGGGACGAGGAGTAGCGGCTCCTGGTGCATGGGGGCTTTGACGTAAGTGCCGTCGTCCATCTTCCAGGCGTAGCTGAAGAGCATGCCGCCGTCGGTGCGGCTGTACTCCTCCAGGCCGCGTTTGAGCAGACGGGCGATGGTGGATTTGGAGGAGCCAACGGGACCATGCAGGAGGAGGACGCGACGTTCGGTGCCGTAGCCTTGGGCAGCACTCTTGAAGGCGTTGACCAACTGCATCAGCGGCCGGTCAAGCCCGTAAATGGAGTCGCCGAACTTGGCGGCATATTCAGTGAAGAACTTGTAGCGGATGATCTTCTCTTTATTTTCGTACACCTCCTCGGTGCCGTGCGACAGGATCATGTCGTAGAGCCGCTGGTAAGCGGTGCGGGTCACTTCGGGGTGTTGGATGACGATATTGAGGTAGTCTTCGAAAGTCCCCTCCCAATGGAGCTTTCGATAGTCGTCGAGATCGACCTGAGTGCGAAGCTCGCTCAGGATGGACTGCGCCAAGGACATTCTTTGTCACCTCCGTAGCATGGACGGCGAAAATCCCGCGGGCTGTCGGCGGCGGGCATCCGAAGCCGGAACACGACGGAACATGGGCCGGATGGAAACGATGGAAGTCAACCAACGGGTGCAGCAGGGAGGTTGAAGCTCGCCGCGGGTTCACGGGTGGGATACCGCTCCGCGGCTGGGGTACGTGAACTTCTTGCTGCCTCGCCTCATCCCCGCCCCATTCGACCGGCGGGCCGAGTCTCCAAGAGATCCCGCCGAGTTTGCCGGCCGCTCCGCGTGGGTCACGCCAGTCGCAGCCGCTTGGGTCCGCGTACATGCATCCTACGGTTTCTGACCGGGGGGTTGTCAAGGGCAATTCAGCCAGATTCCCTCGGTCGCCCAGCCCGCGCCGACAGCATTCGCAATCATCCTCGACCTGCCGCGGCGAGTCCCTCGGCTTTCTCGCCGACGGTGCCCAGCAGCTCCGTCAAAATCTGATCCGTCGTGATGTTCTCCGCTTGCGCCTCGAAATTCAACAAAATGCGATGACGCATGGCCGGCAAATACACCCGCCGAATGTCCTCGAAGGCCACGTTGAATCGGCCCTCGAGCAAGGCTCGGACCTTCGCCGCCAATACTAGCGCTTGTGCTCCGCGCGGACTTGATCCACAGCGGATGTATTGGTTTGTGATTGCCGGCGCGAAATCTCCCTGTGGATGCGTCGCCAACACCAGACGGATGGCGTAGTCCTGCACGGGGGGCGCGACCACAACCTCTCGGATGAAGCCTTGCCAGTCTCGAATCTCCGGCCCGGTCATGACCCGCTCGGGTATCGGGGTCGAATTCCGTGTGGTGCGGTCGAGGATGGCAGCCATCTCCTCCCGCGTCGAGTAATTCACGATCAGCTTGAAGAAGAATCGGTCCAACTGCGCCTCGGGCAAGGGGTAGGTCCCTTCCTGCTCGATGGGGTTTTGCGTTGCCATGACGAAGAACGGTTCGTCGAGCGTGTGGACCGTGCCGCCAACGGTCACTTGCCGCTCTTGCATCGCTTCCAACAAAGCCGATTGCGTCTTGGGTGTGGCCCGGTTGATTTCGTCGGCCAGGACGATCTGAGCGAAGATCGGACCGGGTTGGAAGGAAAACATCCGCCGGCCCTCGGGCGACTCAGTGATGATGTTGGTGCCAATGATGTCCGCCGGCATCAGGTCGGGTGTGAATTGGATGCGGCTGAATTTCAGGTCTAGCACTTGGGCCAGCGTTCGAACCAGCAGGGTCTTACCCAGACCAGGCACACCCTCAAGCAGGGCATGGCCGCCCACGAAAAGGCAGGTCAGCACGCCGTCGATCACGTCGCCGTGACCGACGATCGCTTTGCCGATTTCCTTTCGCAGCCGCGAATATGCTTGACGAAACCGTTGGGCTTTCTCGGTCAGAGATGGGGCGGCGGTCATCGTGATGCCTCGGGTTATTCAGACTCGAACCATTTCGCAGTCACGCCGGTGGACCGCGACCTGTGTTGCGATCGTTATTCTGCTCGCCTTCGGCCTCGGGAAAACGCCGGGCGGCTCGATCTCGATCCACGGAATTTTCCGGGGCGGGCGGCCGCCGTGACAATTGCTCTAGCATCGAGTTGTCCGCGCCGGTCGTGGAACCGCGGCGTCGGCTTCGCCACCACGAGTCCAGTTGGCCTACGATTTCACGCACATCGAACTCAATCCGCCGGACGGCAACATCGAGGAGCAACGCCAGCACGGCGAAAAACACGAACCACGGCCAGACTGGCTGCTCGGGCTGGTCAATCGTCGGTGTCGGTCGGTAGAGCAAGCCGGACTCGGCGACGCGGCGAAGCTCGGTATCGTCTTCGGGATAAACGTTGCCGCCGGTGATCTCCGCCAGTTGCCGCATCAATGCGGGGTTCGCTTCAACGTCCCGAAACTCCGGAGAATACGGGATCGTTAGACCCGCCCGTACACTGTCGACGGTCCGCTCGCTGATCGTCGTTTTTCCGTTTTGCACTTCCGTGACGGTTTCTTTGGCCGTGATATTCAGGAAATACGAACCCGCGTCATCGGCGGCGAACTCTGCCTCGTACAGCCCCGGTCCTTTTTGTTGCAAGGGCACACGCAAGTTCTTGCCTTCCGTGGTGGCCGGGTTGGGAGGGGTGATGGCCGCTTCCAGCCGAAGATTGGTCAATGGCTTGCCGTTGGCATCCCGGGCATCGACGGAGACGTGGATTTTACCATCGCGGTACTCGGTATTGGCCACGAGCCGACCGGACTCGACACCGCGGACCACCCAGGAAAAGACCTGCTCCCAGAATTTCAGGTACATCTCTGAGGCGGCCCACTCCCGGTCCCACCCTTGAAATCCGGCAAGCTGCGTGCGAGCATCGCTGGTGAAGGCGACCGCGCGTCCCACCCCATAATGCCAGTACGCCAGAACGGGGTATTCCTGCTCGGCGATGCTTGGTCCCTCGATGGGCATGAGAGCAAGGGGTGACGGCTTTTTGCTCGTTCGATTAAACCCGTGCAGCGCTGGCAGCGGGGCGGACAGACCGGCAGCAGGCCCTTCCGCCAACCGCAAGACCGGAACGAAACGTCGCTCATCGACAAAAGACTGACTGACAACCCGTGTTTCCTGAATGTAGATGGCGGGCAATTGCCGGCCGTCGGTCACCAGGTACGAGCGGGCACCCGTGGACTCGGCCAGGGCCTTCATCTTGGCGATTTCATTCGCGCCGTGGCTGGTGACGCAGACGGTGGTGCAGGTGACGTTGGCCTCTTTCATCCGCTGGAGCAAGGCGGCGTCGGCGGTCCAGTGGTCGCCGTCGCTGATGAAAATGATGTGCCGGGTCGCGAGTTGGTGGATCGGTTTCGTCAGTTCCTCCAGCGCCATTTGCAAGGCCGGGTTGCAATCGGGCATGTCGTTGGGCGTCATCTTTTCGATGCGGCGGAGGATGTCGGCTTTGTTGTCGCCCACCGTTTGGAAGCGGACGTACCAATCGGTGCCGACGTCCCAGTAGATCACGCCCAGCATGTCGATGGGGGACAGCTTGCGGACGGCGAGCTTGGCCGTCTCTTTTTGCAAACGGTTGTTCACGTCGAATTCGGAAGCGTGGAAGATGAGGACCAAGCCGCCCTTACCGGCAACACGTAAGTTTCGCACATCGCAATCGACTGGCAGGGCCGCCTCGACGGGCGTCCCTTGCCAACCACCGGCACCGAAGCTATCCGGGCCGCCGATCATGACCAGCCCGCAGCCTTGGTCTCCCGTGTTGGACCGGATGACCTCCATTTGCTCGGCGCTGAGTTGTTCGGCGGGAACATTGGCCAGGACCACGGCGTCGAAGTTGCTCAGAAGCACAGCCAGTTCGGCACGGTTCGCAGGTAGATCGGCCGTCGTCAGCGAAAACGTCTGAAAGCGTGACCTTCCCGCGCGGGCCAGCAGTGCCATGAGCAAACGATGTTGTCCCGCTTGCCCCGCCGACTCGATGAAAAGAATTCGTCGTTGTCCTTGGGCCAGCACGTGGGTTTGCGCTCGGTTATTCTCTGCTCGATCTCCGGGAAGCCCAGGGGAGAATTGGCCCTGCGCGTCGATCACCCCCAGTGGTATGAATCGGGCTTCAAATGTATGCGATCTGGCATCCTCCAGCGGCGGCTGACGAAACGAGAACGAGTTCACCCCCGGGCGAAGCTGGACGATCGCCGGCGGGCCTTCCTGTTCGACCTGCGGACCAGGGATGATCGGCACCGGGATTTGCCGCAGGTTCGTCTCACCGCTCTCGGCAAGGGCCGTCGATCGGCGGA
>JAOAAM010000069.1 GCA_026418875.1 Gemmataceae bacterium
CCGCAGGACCCCGGGGAGGGAGCCGAGCCAATGCCAGTGCGAGGTCAGCCGAGCAAGATCGCCGCCCCGCGGAAGCGTCGACGGCCAAACAATCGACCGAACGGCCGGAAGGCGATTCGCGCACGATTTGCTCGACCAGCCGGGTGAGGACATTGCCAGGCCCGACCTCGACAAACGTCGCCGCTCCGTCCCGCACCATTCGTTGGATCAAGTCCGTGAAACGAACCGGGCGGGCAAGCTGCCCGGCGAGCAGGCCGCGGATCGCAGCCGCATCGTGAGGATACGGTACGGCGGTGGTGTTCGAGTAAACCGGCAGGCGAGGTGCCCTGATGGGGACGGTGTCGAGAGCTTCGCGGAAACGAGGCTCGGCATCGACGACTTGGGGGCTATGAAACGCTGCCGACACCGGCAACCGGGTCGCCCGCGTTCCTCGTCGTTCCAAGTCCCTTTGGAACGTCTCGATCGCGGTGGCCGGGCCGGAAACGACCACTTGCCGGGGCGAGTTGAAATTGGCGATCGTCAGCGGCAACTGGAGTCCACCAAGCCAGCGATCAACGTCTCCCGCGGTGGCGTGGATGGCCAGCATTCCACCATCGGCTTCGCGCTGGCACTCGGCCATGATCCGCCCCCGCATTCGGGCCAGGTCAAGAAACTCCGTGTCGCCAAAGCATCCGGCGGAATAAAGGGCGGTGAGTTCGCCGAAACTATGTCCCGCAGCCATCTCCCCGACCACGCCGAACGATCGCAAAACCCGGAGCGCCCCCAAGCTGACCGCCGCCAGCGCCGGCTGCGCGATGCGGGTGTCACGTAAGGCGGACTCCTGTTGCTGTCGCTTGGCTTGCGAGAAAGTCGGCGGCGGGAAAATTAGATCACTCAAACGATCCCCTGCCGCGGTCCATCGCTCCGAAGCACCGCGCGAGTCGGCAGCGGCCAGTGCGTCGAGCATGTCCGGAAATTGACACGCCCAGTCGCGCAGCATTCCGACGTACTGCGATCCTTGCCCGGGGAACAACCAGGCCAGCCGCCCCGGCGTTGGTCCGCGCCCCCAGAAGCAACCGGCCGGCGAGGCGGCGAAATTCGACGAGGACTCGCGCTGGAGCCAAGCCAAGGCTGACTCGATCATGCGGGGCACCGGTTCACCATCGCGGGTGACGACGATCGTCAGGCGGCACGGGGCCGATGCGTCGAAGCGCTGGCGTGACTCCGCGGCCCTGATGGTCAGTTGGTCCCACGAATCGAGGTCTTTCCACTTGGAGAGCGCGGCGAGGATGGTCTCGGGGGAATCGCCGTCGAGCGCGATGATCTGCACCGATCCATCCCAATCGCTTTGGGGTTTGTCGGGCTGGGCCTCTTCGAGGACGCAGTGGAAGTTGCTGCCCCCGAAGCCGAAAGCGCTGACCGCGGCCCGCCGAGGGTGGTCGGGTCGGGGAAGCCAGGGGCGCTTCTGTGTGTTCAGATAAAAGGGCGTGGAGTCGTCGGCGAGGGGTTGGGCTGGTTCGTCT